>JBCDJH010000176.1:0-5333 GCA_038747965.1 Pseudomonadota bacterium | reverse complement strand
GCGGCGATGAGCGCATCGGCTCTGGTCCGTAGCCGGGATTTCGGATGGGACGTGGTGATGCTCGGACTGCTCGCCCAATACGAAGAAGTGCTCGCGAGATGGCGTGAGGAAGGCCGCGGCGACGCAGCGCGCGGCGCCCTTGCGCGGCGCTCATTGGCCCGCGGTTGGACATCGTAAGCGCGGCGTATGAAGATTGTTGATATAGCCGAGTTCTACGCGGAACAGGGCGGCGGCGTTAAAACCTACATCGATCAAAAACTCGAAGCCGGGTCAGCGTGCGGCCGCACTTGCGTTGTGATCGCGCCTGGGCCTGAAGATCGCGTCGAACAACGCGGCGCCGGCAAAGTGGTTTGGGTGAAGAGCCCGCGCCACCCGATTGATCCCCGGTACTTTGTCTTCAAGAAGCCATCGCAAATCCACGATATTCTTGACGCGGAGCGACCTGACGTCGTCGAAGGCTCCTCGCCCTGGCGGGGCGGGCGCATCGCGGCGAGTTGGCGGGGCGACGCCTTAAAGTCCTTTTTCATCCACCAGGATCCGGTCGCGGTTTATCCGCAGACTTTCTTTGGACGGCGCTTCGGCGCCGAACGCGTCGACGCCATGTTCGGATGGTTCTGGTCGTACCTGCGCAAGCTGAGCGGCCAATTCGACACCTCCATCGTCAGCGGCGAGTGGCTCGCCGATAGGCTGGAGACCTTTGGTTTGCGCCGGCCCTTCGCCGCGCCGTTCGGCATCGATAAGTCGGCGTTTTCGCCGGACTACCGATGCGAAACGCGGCGGCGGGAGATGCTGGCCGCGTGCGGGATCGACGACCCGAACGCCAAGTTGCTCATCACCGTGAGCCGCCATCACCCGGAGAAGCGCCTGGGCGCCATGATTGACGCGTTCCAGCAAGTGAGCGCCGATCGCCCTCTTGGTCTCTACCTCATCGGCGATGGACCGACCCGCAAATGGGTGGAGCGCAAAGCCGGCCGCGTGAAGGGCGCCCATGTGGCGGGCGTCATTCGAGATCGCGCACTGCTGGCGAAGTCCCTCGCCAGCGCCGACGCGATGGTGCATGGCGGCGCGGCGGAGACCTACGGCCTCGTCATCGCTGAAGCTCTGTGCTCCGGCTTGCCGATTGTCGCCCCCAACATGGGCGGCGCGGCCGAGCTTTGTGCGCCCGCCTACGCCGAGACTTATGCGCCCGGTGACGCGGCGGCTTTCGCCGAGGCTATTCGGCGGATTTTGCAACGGGATCGCGAGGCGCTTTCCGCCGCTGCGGCGGAGGCGGCTGAAACCGGCATCGGTTCTCCTCTGGAGCATTTTGAGAATCTGTTCGCCCATTATGACGCGATGATCGCGGCGCAGGCGACGCGCCGCGGCGAGGCGGCCGAAGACTTAGACGCTCTAGCCCCCCTCGCCCCAGCTGCGGTTGCGTAGCCGAATTTCATCCATGTTCCGCGCTTTAAGGCGCGGGCCGAAGAACTCGTAGAAAAACCAATCTTTCCGGCGAAACGGCGTCGCGTGATAGAGCAATCGCTCCGGCAGCGTCCAGCGCACGCCGGACCGATCGGCGCGGCGGTCGGAAGGCTGACACCATAAATCCCAGGCGTAGCGGATATCGCCGAGCTTTGAGATCCGGTGCATCAGCTCATGGTCCTTCAACACATAGGGCCAGAGCGCTTTCGAATAGCCGCCGGCGCGTTTCAACGTCGCCGTGCGGAAGGTGTGGGCGTAACCGCCGGAATGACACTGCTTTGCGAGGAGACGGCCCATCGCCAGCGTCTTCAGCCGTTTGGCGCGGCCGTCCACACTGTCCGGACGCAGGCCGACGCCGACGGCCAACACCGCCGCAACGCTTGCGGGGCTCCGCTCGTAAACGGCGCCGGCCGCCTCCAAATAGTGGGGCGGGTAAATCGTGTCGGCGTCGCAGATGGCGGTGAACGCGCCGCTGGCGCGGCCGATGCCCGCTTCAAGGGCGTGCGCCTGGCCTTTGCGCTCTTCGAGGAGAAAAACAGGGCGCACGTCGCCCACGCCCTCTAAAGCGTCGCGGGCGAGATCGCCAGAGCCGTCCGTGGAGCCGTTATCGACAAGGATGAGCTCAAACGGTTTAACCGTCTGACGCAGGAGTGAAGCGATGGTCGCTGGTAGAAATGCGGCTTCATTGTAATAAGGGATGACAACCGACCATGTCGCTGGTGAGGCCATTCTTCGGTCCAACCGTTTTCGTGGGGCGAGAGGGGGGCGGGCGCGGACACCCGAGGCCCCACCGTCGCTGACCGGGTTATGACACAGACAGAGCCGAGCGCCATCACCCCAGAGCCATCGCCGCCTCAAGCCGCGGCGCCCGCCGCGCCGTCTGAGCGCTGGCGCGCGGCCCGCGCCGCCTGGGATAGGTTGAACATCAAGGAGCGGCTTGATCGGCCGGTCTTCCGGTGGATCGGGCGGCTCGCCCATATCGTGCTGATCGCGGGCGTCGCCGTCTATCTCCTGTATCGTCTGTCTGAACTCGGTTGGGCGGAAGTTTGGCGGGCGTTGCCGGCCTCCCCCTGGTTCTACATTTTGTTCGCGCTGCGGTTCGCGGCCCTGCCGCTTTTCGAACTCCTGATTTATCAGCGCCTCTGGCGCACGCCGCTCTGGCGGTCCCTACCGGTCTTCATCCGCAAGCGGGTCTATAACTTCGCCGTCGTCGGCTATTCCGGCGAAGCCTATTTGTGCCTTTGGGGCCGCCGGCAGCGAGGGCTGAACGAACGCGCGGTGCTGCTCGCCGTCAAGGACAGCAACATCCTCTCAGCGCTCGCCTCCAACGCCCTCACGGTGCTGCTCGTCGGAGCGATGGCGTATACGGGGCAGCTTAAGGAGATTGCGAGCGCGTCCCCCGGCGTTGAGATCTACTTTTTCGCGGGCGCCGGTCTCGCCGGCTTTTTGGTGGCCGCCGTCGCCTATTTCCGGCGGCAAGTGCTGACCGCCCCGCCAGACGACGCCCGCTTTGTGTTGGGCATCCACTTTACGCGGCTGCTGTTCGTCCAGACGCTGCTGGCCGCGCAGTACGCCGTCGCCATTCCGGGCGCGCCGATCACCGCGTGGCTCATGTTTCTGGCGGCCCAGCTGGTGCTGGACAGGATCCCGCTGCTTCCCAACAAGGACCTGCTCTTCGTGGGGCTGGGCCTCGCCATGTCCGGCTTGATCGACGCGCCGGAGGCCGCGATCGCCGGCGTTCTCATCGCCAACAGCGCCTTGTTGCAGGTGACGAATCTCGCGCTGTTCGCAGCGACGTCCTTCCACCGCCATGATTTGGAGACGGCGCCCGCTGATGACGCCAAAACGGACGCGAAAACGGACGCGAAAACGGATGCCAAAACGGATGAATGACAGTCCGCGGCTATGGCGGCGAGACGGGCGCCGTTATGGTCCCGTTTTCGCTAGGCGAGCGGGGTCCACTGCGGCGCGCGCCCGCACGAACGCTGGATTGTTGATCTGATGACGCTTGGCCGCATCGACCGTTACATGTTGAGGGCGATCACGACGCCGCTGATGATCACCCTCGTCATCGCCATCATGCTGCTGATCCTGGAGCAGATGCTTCGATTGTTCGAATTCGTTGTGGAGGCGAACGGGCCGATCGGCGTCGTCTGGCGCATGCTTGGCAATCTGATGCCGGAATATCTCAGCCTGGCGCTGCCCATTGGCTTCTTCCTCGGCATCTTGATGGCGTTCCGACGCCTCTCCCTCTCCAGCGAACTGGACGCGCTGGCGGCCGGCGGCGTCTCCCTCAAACGGCTCGTGCGTCCCATCATGGGGCTCGCCATCGTGCTCACCGGCGTCAACTATCTGCTGGTCGCCTATGTGGAGCCCTACAGCCACTACCGTTACAGCCAAATCAAGTTCGAGGTGCGCAACGGCGCCCTCGGCGCCAAAATCGATGTGGGCGATTTCGTCTCCGTTTCCGACGAAGTCACGCTTCGGATTGGCGGGCTTTCGGATAAGCGGACCACGGGCCGCCAGGTCCTGGAAGACGTGTTTCTGGAGCGCTGCGACGCCGACAACCGATGCCAGGCGATCACCGCAAAACGCGGCGCGTTCCTCGCCTCAGGCGATGAGAACTCGGCGATCCTGCGTCTCTATGATGGGCGGCAAATCGATCTTCATCCGAACCGTCTGGAGCCGGACAGCATTCAATTCAACGTTTGGGATATCGAGGTGACCCTGCCGGGCGCCGATGCCTTCCGCCCGCGCGGCGACAATACGGGCGAGGCGACAATTGGGGAGCTTTGGGCCGCCGTCCGAGCTGGGCCGGTGGAGAACGCGGAGGCCTATCACTCCTCGCGGGCGGCGCTGCACTGGCGCGCCTTGCACACGGCTTTGATCCTTGTTCTGCCATTTCTGGCGGCGCCCCTTGGCATCGCCGACCACAGGCGCGATTCGGGGCTTGGCGTCGTCGTCGGGCTGGCGCTCGTGATCCTCTATTACGAGCTGCTTGAAGCGTCGCAGACTTTGGTGGCCGAGAGCGGGCTGTCGCCGTGGCTTGTTATGTGGCCGATCTATATCGGCCTCGCGGCGCTGAGCTTTCAGATGTTCTCCACCGTTGCGGAGAAACCCGGGGCCCGCGCCCTTTCGGCGGTTGAAGCGGCGTGGGATCGGGTGCGGTCCGGCGTCGGCCGTGCGCTCGCAGCCTTCGCGCGGGTGCGCGCCACATGAACGGGTCAATCGGGTCCGCCTTAGCGTCTTGGCTGCCGGCGCCGTCGATCTCACGCTATGTGCTGAAGCTTTTTTTGACGCGCTTCGGGGCGGTGCTCGCCCTCGTGATCGCCGTTCTGCAATTGCTCGATATGCTGAACCGGTCGGACGAAATCCTCACCGCCACCGGCGCGACGGCGGAATCCTTGTTCCGCTACGCCCTATTGCGCGCGCCTGAATTGATGACCGAGTTCGCGCCCTTCGTTGCGCTTTTGGCGGCGCTGTTGACCTTGGCGGAGCTGAGCCAAACCAGCGAGATCACCGTGATGCGCGCAGCGGGCCTATCCGCCTACCGCATATTGTTTCCGATTGGCGTCGGCTGTTTCCTGATCGCGGCGGCGCATTTTCTGTTCCATGAGACGATGACCGTCCGCACCCGGGCGCAACTCGCCTATTGGGAGGCGAATGGCTTCGCCGTCGATGTGTCGCCGCCGCCGCAAGTGCGCACCAATGTATGGCTGGCGCGGGGCGAGGACTTCATCAAAGCGGAAAGCGTCAGCCGGTCTGGCGCGCGGGTGTTGCTAGAAGGCGTCACCATCTACAAACGCAACGCGGCAGGCGCCATGGAAGGCGTCACTCGCGCCGATTTCGCCTGGCACAATAATGGTCAGTGG
>JBCDJH010000175.1:0-5345 GCA_038747965.1 Pseudomonadota bacterium | reverse complement strand
GCCATCAGGAGCGATGGCGAGGAGCCGGTGCATACACGGCGATCCCTCCCGCACAACTACGCCAAGGGACGCGACGCTCTCGTGAACAGCTTGATACTCTCAAGATGCGACTGCGTTATACGCAGTTCGTCATTTCTTTCCGCTTGGTCGAGCGTTTTTAATCCGGGCCTCCCGGTCAAAAGACTAAACAGACCGTTCGACGCCAAGTTCTGGTTCCCTGAATCTGCAATCACGAGCCGCGAAAGCGGCGCAAACGCGGCGCCAAACCGCGCGTAGGCTGCGATGCGTTGCGCTGGTTTCGGCCTACGAAGTTTCTGGAGACGTGTGCTGACAGACCGTTAACCGAGGCTTCGGGGCGCCAAGATCGACGAGACGCCCTATCGCGCCCCTGGCGTCGGCGCGCTACGTTGGGGGTCTGATGCAAACCGCGACGGTCAGGTTAAGATGACGAAATTTGAGATTCTCGCCGAAGGGTTCACGTTCCTAGAAGCGCCCCGTTGGCGCGACGGGCTGCTCTGGATGTCTGACATGTTCGGAGAAGCAATCTACAAGGTGACGCCCACGGGCTCAGCCAGCAGGGTCGCGTCCATGCTAGGCCGGCCGTCCGGATTGTGCTTTGCGCCAAGCGGCGCGCTGATCGCAGTCTCCATGCGAGATCGGAAGCTGTACACTGTCAATGAGGATGGCGAGCAATCCGTGTATGCGGATTTATCAGAGCTGAGCGCCAGCGACCTAAACGACTGCGTTATCGATCAGATCGGGAACATCTATGTAGGAAACTTCGGCTACGACTTAGCGGCCGGCGAGCCGCCGCAGCCGACAAATTTGTTCCGGGTTGCGCCTAATGGAGATATCGATAGCGTCGCCGAACGCCTAGATTTCCCCAATGGCTGCGTTATCACGCCGGACGGTGAGACGCTGATATGCGCTGAGACGAACGGCCATCGGCTCACAGCCTTCACCCGCAACAAGGACGGCGCGTTAAGCGAGCGCCGCGTCTGGGCGGACCTCAGATCGCATCGGCCAGACGGCATTTGCTTGGACGCCGCCGGCGCGATTTGGGTCGCGAGCCTTGAGACCGGGGAGTTCCTGCGCGTCACCGAAGGCGGCCAGCAGGTCAAGACCATCAAATCGCGAAGCCGTCACGCCATCGCTTGCGCCCTCGGGGGGCAGGATGGGCGCACCCTGTTCGCCCTCACCTACGACGGAAAGCTGGCCGACGTGATGAGCGGCGCAAAGCGCGCTCGCATCGAAATCTGCGACGTCGATACGCCGGCGGCTGGCTCACCGTAGGAAGCGGGAGAGCGGGCTAGGGAGTGCGCCGGGCGACCAGAGTTTGACGACGTTGTCCTGTCGACATCTGAAACCATGACGCTACCTTTTTATGTCTTAGCGCGTAGCCCAAGCCCAGCCGCCGCAAGCGGCTCGCGAGGGGTTATGGCGCGCAGGATGAAGGGACCAATCGCCGTGACGAGCCAACCTGCGCCAACCAAACAGAGGCTTTTGGAACGCCCGCTCATCCGGTGCTTAGCAATCAACGGCGCGCTCGGCGCCGTCTGCAGCTGGCTTTTCGTCGGCGCGCTGATTGGCTTCGATGTTTGCGGTCTTCGATCGCTGCTGATAGCGGCGGACGCTCTCCTCTTAGGAACCATCATGGTGGTCGCCGTGATGACCATCACTTGGGGCTCGGCGTCTATGGGCACGGCTGTTTTTCTGCTGCCCAAGGGCCGTGGGGGCAGCGGGAGCAGGCGACCTGTGGGCCTCGTTCCAAGTCCCGCCCTCGTGGAAGCCCGGATACCGGCTCGCAGGCGGTAGCGCCCCGCCCCGCGATTGGCGCGGCTAGGCGCGGCCGATTTCAGCGTCGGCAGCCGGCCCCGCGAGAGCGGACCCGCTTCCTGAAAACCCACCGGCAACGCTCGCCGAGCTGGGGCGAAGCGCGCCGCAGCAGGCCGCTCCCCCGCGGCTTGCGAGCTGGATGACGATTTGGAGCGCTCTTCGATATCGGCTATCACACGCGCTTTACGCGAAAGCTGCGTTTTGCATGAAGACCAAAAAGGGTCACGAGACCCAAACTCGCATTTTGGATGTGGCGACCGCTTTGTTCGCTGAAAAGGGTTTCTTGGGCGTCTCGCTGCGCGAAATCATGACGGAGGCGAACGCCAATTTTGCCTCAGCGCATTACTATTTCGGCTCCAAACAATCGCTTTATGAGGCCGCAGCGGAGCGGTTTTTCAAACGCATTGGACCGGCGCGGCGCGAGGCTCTTGCGGCGCTTTCTCACCTCCCGGACGACGGCGCCGATGATATGGAGCGCACGCGCCGGATCTTGTTCGCCTACACCCAACCCCATTACGACGTGGCGCGGCTTCCTGGCGGACGCGATTATCTCAGGATGATCAGCCGTTATCAGGCGGAGCCGGCGGAGGTCACCCACAATTTTGTTGTGAACACTGTGGCCCCGACTCGTATGGTGTTCATCAACGCCCTGCTGCCCGTTTTGGCGCCGATGCCAAGACCAGTGCTGACGCACGGCTTCAGCTTGTTCGTCAACGCCATGCTCGCTGCGCCCGTCGACGCCAGCCTGCGCAAATTTGGCGGCCAAAAAATCAGCGTCCGCTATATTCGCGAGGAGATGGCCGACCGGCTCGCCACCTTCGGCGCCGCCGGGCTCATGTCGTTACGCTAAAAAATAATGTTGATCACACTTAACTTTTTGTTTTTATGTGATTTTTTTTCAATCACATGAATGATTGCATATCCCAGTGATTTTGCTAAGCTTCCAGCCATAGAACAACAACGCAGCTGGGAGGATGGACATGAATCGCTTTTGGGGCATTGGAATCGGCGCATTGCTGACGGCGTTGGGCGGGCCGGCGGCCGCCCAGTCCGCGGGGGAAGCCGCCGCGGCGGGCTTGGACCTGATTGTGGTGACGGCGCAGCGGCGCGACGAGAATCTGCAACAGGTTCCGATCTCCGTGTCGGCCATCCAAAGCGAAGCTATTGTTGAAGGCGACATCCGCACCATTGAAGATTTGGGCGCGGCGGTGCCGGGTCTCGTCACCACCAACACAGCGTCCTATAGCGCGGCGCCAATTTCCATCCGCGGCATTGGCGGGGCCAATGGCGGCGGCAACTTCTTCAATGACGAGCCTGTGGCCGTTTATTTGGACGGCGTCTATATAGCCCGTCTAAGCGTCTCGACGGCGGACCTGATTGATGTGGAGAGCATCGAAGTTCTTCGAGGCCCGCAAGGCACGCTCTATGGACGGAACTCCACCGCGGGCGCGCTCCTTATCAATACGAAACGGCCCACCGATGAATTCTCAGCGGAGCTGACCGCTTCCGCCGCCCAGTTCGACGAATACCGCATTTCCGGCGCGGTCTCCGGGCCAATCACTGATACGTTGTCGGCGAGAGCGGCGATCGGATATTCGGACCGAGGCGGCTTTGGCGACAACATCGTCGACGGCTCCACAGTCGGCGGATCGGAAGACTTCACCGCGCGGCTCTCATTTAACTATGATCCGCTATCGGATTTGTCCTTCACACTGATCTCAGAATATCAGAGCCGCGAAGCAGAGCCTGCGCTTATCGCCGCGACGGACCTTGGGACCACGGGCGGAGTGGCGTCGCCGTTCGATCCCCGAGACGACTTGAACGAAGTTCTCGATTCCAATGAATTTGCGCTGAACGATCCGAACTCGGTGGATGTGGAATCCTACTCCATCACTCTGCTCGGCGAATGGGACCTCGGCTGGGCGACGGTGAACAGCGTCACCGGCTACCGCAACTGGGACCTTGAAGGCACCCAGGATTCAGACAGCACGGGCCTACAGCTCTTCTCCAACAACGGCGCGCTCACCAGCGAGCAATTCTCTCAGGAGATCCGTTTGGCGTCGAACAGCGACGGTCGGTTGAGCTGGATCGTTGGCGGCTTCTTCATGACGGAAGACACGACCGTCGACTTCGCAATTCAAAATTTCAACGGCCTGTTCGGGCTCGGCACCAACGCCATCTTTGACGGGGAACAGACAACGGACGCTTACGCCGTATTCGCTGACGCGACATTCGAGATTATCGATGGTCTATCCATCACCGTGGGCGGTAGATATTCCTATGAGGAAAAAGACTTTCAGAACGATCAAGACGTTCTGATCTTGAATGGCGGCACAGTGCCGCCGATCCCGCCCGCCGGACCACTCGGTGGACTGACGTTCGCGCCGGGCGACGTCTTCGCTGCGCCGCCCGTGTTCCAGGACACTGCGGATTTCGACGACTTCTCTCCGCGCGCCGTGATTGATTATCAGTTTACGGATACGATTTTCGCCTACGCCAGCTATTCGCAAGGCTTCAAGAGCGGCGGCTTCAACTCCTTCGGTTTGACGCCGGCCTTTGATCCTGAGGAGATCGACGCCTACGAAATCGGCTTCAAGTCCACGTTTTGGGACAACCGCATTCGCTTCAACGTGTCAGGCTTTACGTATAACTACGAAAACCTGCAGCTGCGTTTGCCGGTTCCGACCGGCGGCGTCGACATTCAAAATGTCGCCGAAGCGGAAATCACCGGCGCCGAGTTCGAGTTCACAGCCTCGCCGATCGAGGGGCTGACCTTCACGACGAACCTCGCCTTGCTGGATACTGAAATCAACGAAGGCGTTCTGCCCAGCATTCCGACGAACACGCCGCCCTTCCCCATCGGCATTCCGCTGACCCTAGTCGATGAGGACGTCTCCGGAAACTCGCTGACGCGGGCGCCGGACGTGCAAGTCTTCGTCGGACTGGACTATGAGCGGCCGGTGGGCCCGTTCATTCTGGGCGCGGCCGCAAACTATCGGTATCAGGACGGCGTGTTCTTCCTCGAAACCAATCAGGACGCCTCAACCTTCAGCAACGATAGCTGGAACGAAGTCAATCTTCGGTTCTCCGTCGCCGACGCAGATGGACGCTGGGAAGCCGCCGTCTTTGGCCAGAATGTCACGGACGAACGTTACGTGACTCAGGTGACGGCGCTCGGCGGGTTCCCCAACGCATCGGTAAGCGAACCGGCCAAATGGGGCGGCCAAATCACCTTGAGATACTGAGAGACAGGAGACCCCGAACATGCTGGCGCTCTACCACTCGCCCTACTCCACCTGCAGCCAAAAGGTCCGCCTCTGCCTCGCCGAAAAGGGGCTGGACTATGAAAAGCGCGACGTGGATCTGGCGCGCCAAGAACATCTGACGGAGGCATATCTCGCGCTCAACCCAAATGGTGTTGTGCCCACTTTGGTGCATGACGACGCGGTGGTGATCGATTCCTCCGTCATTTGCGAGTATCTGGACGAGGTGTTCCCCGAAACGCCTCT
>JBCDJH010000174.1:0-5354 GCA_038747965.1 Pseudomonadota bacterium | reverse complement strand
TCCCGCGCATGTAGCCGATGGAGTAAAGCGAGTTGACGATCCACAGGCCGCTGGCGATCGCCCCGAACAGCATGCCGAGCGGTTCGATCTTAAAGGCGATGGGAAGACCTGGAATGACGTCCCAGACGGTGAGCGCAGGCGCCGCTCCCGCCGCCACCATGCCGAAGAGCTGAATGACCACGAAGAACAGCGCGCCAGCGGTGAGCAGCGTCGCGCCTTCGCGCAGGTTTGGTTGACCGCCGAGGAGGCCGATGAGAACGGCGCCGGCCAGCGGCAAAAGCAATGTGAGGGCGATGGCGGTTTCGGGCGCGAACATGGCTTAGCGTCCCCCTTCGCCGAGCAGCTGTTCAGCCGCCGCCTCGGCGACGCCGCCGGTGAAGCTGGCGTCAAAGCCGAAATAGACATTGGCCGCGACCAGCCCCCACATGGGGATCAGCATAAGAAGCGGGGCTTCTTTCACGGGGCCGCTCAGCGGGCCTTCGGCCGGCGCCTCGCGCAGCAGTGCGGGCTCTAGCAACCGGCCCACATAGATGACGGCGAGAAGCGAGCTTGCGACGACGAGGAACGCCGCGGGCTGCCAGCCAGCCTCGAACGTCGCTTCCAAAAGGTACCACTTGCTGATGAAGCCAACTGTGCCTGGAACGCCGATGAGGCTGAGGCCCCCAATGACGAGCGCGCCCGTCGTCGCCGGCATGCGGCGCCCCAGCCCGGCGAGCGCGGCGCAGCTGGTCGCGCCCAGGCGCAAGGCGACGCAGCCGATCGCCATGAAAAGAGCGCCCTTCATGAGCGCGTGATTGAACACGTGCGCGAGGGAGGCCGTCAGTCCGCTGACGCTGCCGAGCGATAACCCGAGCAGCATGTAGCCAATCTGCGCGACGCTCGAATAGGCGAGGAGCCGCTTCACGTCCGATTGGAACACGGCGACGAGCGACGCCGCCGTCATGCCCAGCGCGGCGAGCGGCAACAGCACCGCATGAAGCGTCAGCTGTTCGAACTCAAAGAGCGTCCCGTAGACGGAGAAGAGGAACCGCACCATCACATAGACGGCGACCTTCGTGGCCGTCGCCGCGAGGAACGCGCTGACGGCGGAGGGCGCGAACGCGTAGGCGTTGGGCAGCCAGAGATGCAGCGGGAACATGGCGAGCTTCAGGCCGACGCCCACCACCACAAAGGCGAGCCCCGCCCGGATCATGCGGTTGTCGTCGCCGGTAATCCGATCTTGAATGTCGAGCAGATTGAGCGTGCCCGTCGCCATGTAGAGAAGCCCCACGCCGATGACGAAGAAGGTGGCGCCAATCGTCCCCATCACGAGGTAATTGAAGGCCGCCACGAGCGCCCGGCGATCGCGCTTCGCGCCCATGGCGACCAGCGCGTAGGTGGAGAGGGACGAAATCTCCAGAAACACAAAGATGTTGAAGGCGTCGCCGGTGGCCGCGACGCCCAGAAGGCCGGCGAAGCAAACGAGAAGGGCGGAATAAAACAGCGCCGTTTGCTCGTGGTCGACTTCATCGGCGACGCTTGGGCCGGCGTAGGGGAAGACCGCCGCGGCGATGCCCGCCACCAGGAACAATACGAGCGCGTTGGCGAGATCGATGTAGTACTCGATGCCGAGCGGCGGCGCCCAACCGCCGAGCGCATAGCTGATCGGGCCGCCGGTGACGACGGCCGCGAGCAACAGCGCGGCGAGGGCGAAGGTCGCCCAGCCGACAAGCGTTGCGAACCCCCAAGGGACGCGCCCCGCCGGCAACAGCGCGCAGATCGGCCCCGCCAGCAGCGGGACGACCACGACGAGGACGGGGAGATGGCGCGCGATATCCAGCATCAGACGATCGGGCCTTCCGCAAAGGCGCGCTTGCCGAATTCCATGGCGTCGTCCGCGGCTTGTATGTCGTCTTCCTCAATCGTTCCGTAGGCTTCGCGGATCCGTACGGTGAGCGCGAGGCCCACAGCCGTGGTGGCGACGCCAACCACAATCGCGGTGAGCATCAACACATGAGGAAGCGGGTTTGAATATTTGTTTGGAGCGCTGGCTTCTGCATGCGGCGCGTCGCCATGGGCTGCGCCGCCGGCCCCGTGATGGGCTGTTGCTCCATGGGCGTCATCCGCGCCGCGGGCGGCCGCTATGGCGCCCTTGGCTGCGTCTTTGAGGGCGGTGGAGTTCGCGGATTTGTCGCCGTCGCCGCCCGCTCCTTGGGGCAAGTTCGACGCCCCATGTTGGCCGTGACCAGCGCTCGCCGCTTTGTCTTTGAGAGCGGCGGCTTTCTCGCCGGCGGCGTTGGCGATTTTGGCGGCGTCCGCCTCAGCGCTTGCGTTATGGCTTGTCTCGCCATGGCTGCTATGTCCAGCACCATGAGCAGCATCGCCGTGATCGGCCGCCTGGTCTGGGGGCGATGCGTGGGCGTCGCCCTGGACTTCCGCAGCATGAGCTTCACCGCCATGGCCGCCGTGATGCGCCATGTCTTCTGGCAAATAAATTGGCGCCGTTCCGCCCGCCACTTTGCCCATGGTGATGTAGAGCAAGATGACGGAGGTTTGGAAAAGGCTCAGCCCAATGATCTTCTTAATGAAGTTGCCGCGGCTGACGACGATGTAGAGGCCGATCATCATCAAAACGATGCAGGCCCAATAGTTCAGATGCCCCACGATGAATTCGGTCATGGCGGCTACCAGTCCTTATCGTCGATTTCGGGTTCGCGGCCAGCGAACGCGTAGAAGAGGGCCGTCATCACGCAGGTGACGGTGATCCCCACGCCCAGCTCGACAAGGATGATCCCGTAATGCTGGCCGGCGTGATGATCGGAGTCCGGAACGATAACGTCGTAGTCGAGATAGTTGCCGCCGAGGAACATGGTGACGACGCCAACGCCGGCATAGAGCAGAATCCCGAGCGCCGCGCCGATTTGCAGCGCTTTCGGCGGCACGGCGGCTTGCGCTTTTTCCAGGCCGAAGACGAGCGCGTAGAGCACGATGCCGACGGCGAAGATGACGCCGGCTTGAAACCCGCCGCCAGGGCCGTAGTCGCCATGCCACTGCACATAAAGCGCGAAGAGCAAAATCGGAGCGATCAGCACCTTGGTGACGACGCGCAAGACCAGATGTCCCATCAGCCGGCCTCCCCGCTATCGCGCGGCGCGTCTGCGGCCTCGGTCTCAGAAGGGGACGCGCGGCGCCGACGGCCGGCGCCCGCCCCCGTGCCCAGCAACAACACAACGGCGACGCCCGCGGTGAAAATCACGGCGGTTTCGCCGAGCGTGTCATAGCCGCGGTAGCTGGCGAGGACCCCGGTGACGATGTTGGGCATGCCGATCTCGCCCAACGAGCGATCGATGTAGGCTTTGCCCACATGGCTGTTGGCGGGAGAATTTGGGTCGCCGAAGGCTGGCATGTCGAAGGTGGCGTAGATCAGCGCCGCGCCGGTCAGCAGCACCACCGCGAGGGCGATCGGCGCGCGTCCAGGCGTGATTTCTTTCTCAGCGCGCGTCGTCAGCAGCATGGCGGCCAGCATCAAGACGGTGGATACGCCGGCGCCGACAGCGGCCTCGGTGAAGGCCACATCGACGGCATCGAGCACGACAAAGAAGATCGCGGACAGAAGGCTGTAAACGCCCGAGAGCATCACCACAGCGAACAATCTGCGCAGGCGCAGCATGGTGAGCGCCACCAGGATCAACATGGAAAGTAGCGACAGCTCCACCAGCGTGGCGGGGTCAAGCTCGGTCACGTACTCTGGGGTCACTGCGGGGCTCCCTCATCCGCATCCGGCGCGCCCGGCTCAGGCGCGCGGTAGGGGCCCAGCCGTGGCTTCAGACCAGCGATGTGCGCCGCATGGGCGATGGCGTGGGTCGACACCGGGCTTGTCATGAACATGAACAGCGCGATGAGGATCAGTTTCACCACCTGGATCCAGCTGGTCGCTTGCAGCATCAGTCCGATAAGAATGAGCTCCGCGCCCAGCGTGTCTGTCACGCCCGCGGCGTGCAGGCGGGTGTAGAAATCCGGGAAGCGCAGCAACCCGAGCCCGCCGCAAAAAATCAGGAAGCCGCCAAGGCCCATCAGCCCCCAGGTGGCGATATCGCTCAGTAAGCCCATCATGCGTGACGACCCGGTGTCGGCTGTGTCGTTGAGCGGTCGTCTTCCATCGGCGCGCTCATGGTGCGATAGCGGAAGAACTTGAGGATCGCGATGGTGCCGACAAAGTTGATCAGCGCGTAAAGCAGGCTGATGTCCAAAAAGTCAGGTCGGTCGAACAGGTATCCGACCACGCCGATCAAAAGAACGGTCTTGGTGCCGAAGGAGTTGGCCGCCAGCACCCGATCATAGACCGTCGGCCCAATAAACAAACGCGACAAGACCAAGAGCATGGTCACGACGATGGCTGCGGTGATGACGGCGACTGCGGTCATGCCGGCCCCTCGATCGCGCACACGCGCGCGCCCATTTCTGCGATCCCGTCAATGTCTGCGAGGTCTTCCGTTAAGGCGTGAACGAGAACTTCGCCATCGTGAAGGTCCACCGACACCGTTCCAGGCGTGAGCGTGATGGAGTTGGCGAAAGTGGCTTTGCCTACATCGGTCTTTTGAGAGGCTTCAACACGGAAGACTTTCGGATTGATCGCCACATCCGGCGACAGCACGGCCCGCGCTACGGCGAAGTTCGCTTTGCCGATCTGCAAGAACAACCAAGCCCAATACCAAAGGATGCCCGGAAAAAGCTGAATGGGAACGCCTTCGCGGTCGATCAGCCCCATCCGGTGCGCGAGATAGAGTGTGAAAAGAATTGAGCCTGCGCCAAACGACAAAAGTAAGGTGTTGTCGAAGTATCCCGACAACAAAAGCCATAATGCGGTGAGCCCGGCGGCGAGCGCCAACAGATATGACATAGCCTGACGACGGTGGCCTTCTGGTTGGCGGCGTCCCGTTGTGTTTCGGAAGTCGGCGGGGGGACATCGCCATCGATTGGGTTAGAGACAGTTTGTTGGCGGGAAGTTATCCGTCGTTAGCGTTAATATCTGGTTGCGAGGCTGTGTGCCGAAGCACCTGCTACTTACGCGCGACGTGAACCATGGTCTAAAGATCGGCGTCGTCGTATCAACGACGCACGTGGAAATCAACGGGGGAGGCGATGGTGAGCGGGGCGCGAACAAAAAATGACGCCGACCGCCGCCAAAATACGCAAGGCCGCAATCGACGCCGACGGATGCAATAGTCGAAATCCCTTAAACCCCCCTTAAGCGCCGTCTTGGGCGGCGCAGCTCGCGCTGCTTTATGTCAGTAGGCGTATCTTATACGCCGCCCAGCGACTGGTAGAGGCGTTCGGCGCGATCCGCATCGCTGAGGCCCGCCTGGCCGGCCTCG
>JBCDJH010000173.1:0-5386 GCA_038747965.1 Pseudomonadota bacterium | reverse complement strand
GCGTCGATGCGCCGGTCCAGCTGGTCGAGGCTGCGCGCCCGGCGATCTTCCACAAAACGCCACAAGGAGCGCTTCAAACTCAGCGACATCATGCACACCCCCAGGCCGGGCCCGTTCGCTCCATCCCCAACGAGCGACCAGTCCGATTGGACGCGCATGCCTCGCTCGCCCAAACCCACATTAACCACGTGTAAAACTATGGTTAATTCACCAGGTGAGAATGCACGAGGCGGGAAAGGTTCGCAACTCGGGGTTTGCGAATTCGCGCATGGCGCCCGCCAAAATGCGCATGCGTCGCACCGATTGCGCCGCGGATTCCGGCGCCCCATAAAGCCGCGATGGAACCGTTAAAAAATGGCAAGGACGGCGCGCCGGCCCGCAAGGTCCACATCAAGACCTATGGGTGCCAGATGAACGTCTATGATTCCGAGCGGATGGAGGCGCTGCTGCGGCCAATAGGCTATGCGCCAACCGCCGAGCCGGAGGACGCCGACCTCGTCATCCTGAACACTTGCCACATTCGCGAAAAGGCGGCGGAAAAAGTCTACTCCGAACTCGGCCGGCTCCGGCGGGTGAAAGAGGCCCGCGGCGGGCGCGGGGCGAACCGCATGATGCTGGGCGTCGCCGGGTGCGTCGCCCAAGCTGAGGGCGCCGAGATCGCCGCGCGCGCGCCCTTCGTCGATCTCGTTTTTGGGCCGCAGACCTTTCATCGGCTGCCGGAAATGATCGCCCGCGCGCACCGCGAAGACGGCTTGGTGCTGGAAACCGAGTTCGAGGCGGACGCGAAGTTCGATGCGCTGTCCGAGATGACGTTGGAGGCGCCGAAGGAGAGCCCGGGGGGCGGGGCCGTCACGGCGTTCCTCACCATCCAAGAGGGCTGCGACAAGTTCTGCACATTTTGCGTTGTGCCGTATACGCGGGGGGCTGAGACGTCCCGTCCGGCCCGGCAGATCGAGGCGGAGGCGCGCAAGCTTGCGGCCGCCGGCGTGCGGGAGCTGACGCTGCTCGGCCAGAACGT
This sequence comes from Pseudomonadota bacterium, assembly GCA_038747965.1. GTDB lineage: Bacteria > Pseudomonadota > Alphaproteobacteria > Caulobacterales > Parvularculaceae > JBCDJH01. The sequence goes on along the minus strand of JBCDJH010000173.1, from coordinate 4,368 downwards.
GAACGCCTATGCGGATCCAGAGGGCGGGGCGACGGGCCTCGGCGGTCTGTTACGACGGCTCGCCCTTATCGATGGGTTGGAGCGGCTGCGCTTTACAACGTCCCACCCGCGCGACATGGACGACGATCTCATCGCCGCCTTCGCCGATGAGCCGAAACTGATGCCGTACCTGCATCTTCCCGTGCAGTCGGGCTCGGACAGGATGCTCAAGGCGATGAACCGGGGCCATGACGCTTCGAGCTATGTGGCGCTTGTGGAGCGCGTGCGCCGCGCGCGGCCGGATCTGGCGCTCTCCGGCGACTTTATCGTCGGCTTTCCGGGCGAGACGGAGGCCGACTTTGAGGCCACTCTCGAATTGGTAAGGAATGTCGAATACGCTTCGTCGTTCTCGTTCAAATACTCGCCGCGGCCCGGTACGCCGGCGGCGGCGCTGCAACAGGTTGACGAGGAGGCGAAGGCGGAGCGCTTGGCCAAGCTGCAAGAGCTTCTGGGGCGTCAAAAAGACGACTTCAACGCGGGGCAGGTGGGACGCGTCGCGCCCGTTTTGTTTGAAGGGCCGGGCCGCCAAGCTGGCCAGCTCATCGGCCGCAGCCCCTACCTTCAATCGGTTCACGTTGAAGCGCCGGCCCATAGGGTCGGGCGTATCGCTCCGGTCAGGATTCTGAGCGCCGGCCCCAACAGTCTGGCGGGCGAGCTTGCGGACCAAGGAGCAGCCGCTTGAGCGGTTCTGCGGGCAGCCAAACAGAGTTTCTCGATTTTGCGGACAACCGGCTGCTGGCGGAGCTGTGCGGCGGCTATGATGAGAATCTGGCTCGCCTTGAAGCGCGGCTTGACGTGGCGATCGCGCCGCGCGGCAACCGCTTGGCGATCTCCGGCGAGGACTTCAGCCGGGGAGCGGCGATCGACGCGCTCAAGCAGCTCTATCGGCGCCTGGAGACGGGCCTTGATCTTGAGCCGGCCGACATCGATTCCGCGGCCCGCATGGCGGCTCAAGGCGCAGCCGACGGCGGCGGCGGATCCACAAGCCGAGAGGCGCCTGGCGGTTCAGGCGCCGGTGGCTCCGGCCACCGCCAGATCCGCACGCCAAGGCGCACCGTCACGCCTCGCTCGCACAACCAAAGCGCCTATATGGCGGCCCTTGAGACGTCGGACCTCACATTTGGGCTCGGGCCCGCGGGAACGGGGAAAAGCTATATCGCCGTCGCCCAAGCCGTCGCGATGCTATCGCAGCGCCGGGTGGAGCGGGTCATTCTCTCACGCCCCGCGGTGGAAGCGGGCGAACGGATCGGTTTCCTGCCGGGCGACCTTAAGGACAAAGTCGATCCCTATCTCCGTCCGCTTTACGACGCGCTTTACGATCTCATGCCGGGCGAGCAGGTTGAACGCCGCATCGCGTCGGGCGACATTGAGATCGCGCCGCTCGCCTTTATGCGCGGCCGCACATTGTCGAATGCTTTTGTGATTTTGGACGAGGGTCAAAACGCGACCCCGACGCAGATGAAGATGTTTTTGACGCGGTTGGGCGAGGGCTCGCGCATGGTCGTAACGGGCGACGCCACCCAGTCCGATTTGCCGGCCGGGCAGCTTTCCGGCCTGACCGATGCGCTCAGCGTGCTGCGGGGCGTTGAAGGCGTATCGCGCATCGAGTTCGAGGCGGAAGATGTGGTGCGCCACCCGCTGGTCGCCCGCATTGTCGGCGCTTACGAGAAACGCACCAAGGCGAAGGGGCGGCTCGATGGCTGACGGCGCCGCTACGCTCGACATTGATATACGCGTCCTCGCCGGCGACTGGGAAAGCGCGGCGCCGGTAGGCGAGGCGATCGATCCCTTCTGCGCGCGCTGGATCCGCGCCGCTCTCCAGGATGCGGGCGCTTCTGGGGGCGTCGATGTCTTGCTGACGGACGACGCCCATATGCGGACCCTCAACCGCGATCATCGCGGCAAGGACGCGCCGACCAATGTGCTGGCGTTCTCGGCTGGCGAGGGCGGCGCGCCGTTCCAGCATTTGGGCGACGTGGCGCTCGCCTTTGAGACGCTGACGCGCGAGGCGGCCGACCAAGGCAAGCTGGTCGGCGAGCATCTGGCGCATCTCTTGGTTCACGGCGCGCTTCATCTCGCTGGGTTCGACCATATCGACGAGGCGGACGCGGCGCATATGGAGGCGGCGGAGCGACGGGTTCTCGCGGGCGGAGGCCTGGCGGATCCCTATATCATGAGGCTCGACACGGCGGCCGCGTCTCCGTCTTCCCAGGGCGCGCCCACATCAGCATAGTGGAGACAAATGCGTAACGATGGCGCCGTCGGCGCTCCCGCCCCCTCTCACAACGGTCTGTCCTACGCCCCCAACGGGGCGGCGGGGAAACCTATGAACGGCGCATCCTTGGGGGCCAAGCCCGCTAAAGAGAAGGGCGCCTTCTCTCGGTTTTGGAGCGCCATTACCGGCGGCGGCGAGCCGGCGGCGGCCGCTTCTGCTCCAGACCCTGAACCCGTTCTGGATGGCGCCGAGCCCGTCAGCGCCGAGAAGCAAGCGATGCTGGAGCGCGTGATCGCCTTCGACACCAAGCGGGTCGAGCACGTGATGGTGCCGCGCGCGGATATTGTCGCTGTCGATCTGGAGACCGGGCTCCAAGATTTGTTGTCCGTGTTTCACGAGGCGGCGCATTCCCGGCTGCCCATCTACCGGGAGAGCTTGGACGATCCGATCGGCATGGTGCACATCAAAGATGTGGTGGGTCTTCTCGCGGACCCTGAACAGGCGGAAGGCCTTGGGGCGCAACCCATTTTGAACAAGGTGAAACGGGAGATCCTGTTCGCCCCGCCCTCCATGCCGGTGACCGATTTGCTTTTGAAGATGCAGACGACGCGAATCCATATCGCGCTCGTGGTCGACGAATATGGCGGCACGGACGGCCTCGTCTCGATCGAGGACCTTGTCGAAGAAATCGTCGGCGAGATCCGCGATGAGCATGACGAGGAGGAGGAGCCCGTGCTGCGCGCCCGGGACGATGGCGGTTACGACGCCGACGCGCGGGTGGAGCTTCCCGAGTTCGAAACCGCAAGCGGCTGGGCGCTGATGTCGCCCGACGGCGTTGACGAAGACATCGACACCTTAGGCGGGATGGTGTTTTCGCTGGCCGGCCGCGTGCCCCAGCGGGGCGAGGTGATCGTCCATCCAGGCGGCGTGGAGTTCGAGGTGGTGGAGGCCGATCCGCGCCGCATTCGCCGGCTGCGCGTCAGCCGCACGTCAGAGCCAGAGCCGTCTGCGGCCGATGCCCTCGGAAGCGACTGAAATCCCGCCCACTTCGGCGGCCGCGCGCGATATGCGCGGCGTCGGCGCGGGCGGCCCTCTCCAAGCGATGGCCCTTGGTCTGCATCTTCGTCTCACATCTCTTTCGGGTTGGCGGCGCATTGGGGCTGCGTTCCTAGCGGGCTGCCTTGGCGCGACCGCGTTCGCCCCCTTCTATGTCGTCCCGGCCTTCTTCGCCGCGCTCATCATTCTGGTCTGGTTGCTGGACGGCGCCCGAAACTCCAAACGCCCACGGTGGACGGCGGCCTTGACCGGCTGGACCTTCGGCTTCGGCTACTTTTTGCTTGGGGTCTACTGGGTCTCCTTCTCCATGTTGGTGGACGCGGATCAGTACGCCTGGATGATCCCCTTCGCCGTCTCCGGTTTGCCGGCCTATTTGGCGCTTTATCCCGGCGCGGCGTGCGCGCTGGCGGTTCGTTTTTGGAGCGCGGGACCGCGGCGACTGCTTGTCTTCGCCGCCGCTTGGTCGGTGATGGAGTTCGCGCGCGGCCACGTCTTCACCGGTTTTCCCTGGAACGGGTCCGCGCAGGTTTGGGCGGCTGCGCCCCTTATGGCGCAGACGGAGGCTTGGATCGGCGCCTTCGGCCTCGGGCTCGTGACCGTTTTGCTGGCCGCCGCCCCTGCGGCGAGCGTCACCGCCGATGGACGTTTTTTGCGGTCTCGCGAGCTGCTGCGCCGGCCGCTTGCGTTCGCTTTCGTCGGCCTCGCGGCGCTGGCTCTTTTTGGAGCTGTGCGGGTGACGGCGCTGGCGCCGTTCGGCGCTGAGGCCGCGGCGCCTCGGCCTTGGGTGCGATTGGTGCAGCCCAACATCGCCCAGCGCGACAAATGGAAAGCCGAGCTTCGTGGTCCAAACTATCAACATCTTCTAAGGCTTACGGCTCAACCCTCCAGTGAAGCCTTGAGCGCCGTGGTGTGGCCGGAGTCAGCGACTGCGTTTTCATTCTCGCAGACCGAGTGGGCGCAAGAGGCGGCGGGCGAGGCGCTGCCGGCGGGAGCCACGCTCTTTATGGGGTCGATCCGATACGATCGCAGCGAGACGCCGCAGCGCTACTACAATGCGG
>JBCDJH010000172.1:0-5393 GCA_038747965.1 Pseudomonadota bacterium | reverse complement strand
GCGGCGCGCACTGAGGCCGCCCTCTCGATTGATCCGGACAATCCCGATCTCCTTGATGATCTTGGCCTCTTCAAGCTCACGCAAGCGCTTCGGTCTCAAAACGCGCAGGCCCGCACCGCCCTGCTGGACGCAAGCCTCGCCAGTCTAGAGCGATCCTTGTCAGCCGCCCCCATGCGGCCGTCCGTATGGATGCGGTACGCTTACGCCCTGGAGCGCCGCCGCGGCTATACGGACGCTGTCGATCGCGCGTTGCTTATGTCTTACGATGTGGGGCCAGCGGAACAAGACGCGCTCCTCTTCCGGCTTGGTTTCGCCTTATCCCATTGGGAACAAACATCGCCCGCCTTGAAACGGGCGAGCGCGCGCCAGGCGGCCGTCATGTGGCGGTACTGCTGCGAAACGCGAACCCAGCTGCTAGATCTGTATCTTCAGCTCGATACGGAGGAAAAGATCCGGGCCATCAACGTGGCTGTTGCGGATGAAGCGCGGCGTCAGGGCGAAGATGAAAACGCCTTTCTGGAGCAACTGCGAAACCGCCGGGCCGCCCTGAAAGCGCAAGGCGGCTTGGATCAAGGCGGCCTTCGGCTCGACTAAGCGCCTTCAGGCGTTCGACCTGATGTACTGAAACCTCCGGGAACGGTTGAAGACGCCGCTATCCACACCCGGCGCGCGCTAGCGGGCCCTTGTCCGGGTCGGATCAGATGTCGACTCACCGGCCGCCGCGCAGCTGCTTTGCGGCGGCCTCATTTTGCTCGTATTTGCTCGCCAGGCTTGTGTTTGCGCAATCGCGCAGGCCTTTGGCCCCATAAGTTCTATACGGGAGAATAGGATGATTAGAAAGCTCGGCGCTTTGGCGCTTCTCGCCTCTACTTTCGGTGTCGCCCATGCCGGCGAAGTGTACGACAAGTGCATGTCGGACGTCGCCGGCCAAGAGATCGCGGGCGCAGAAGAAAAGTGCGGCTGCTGGGAATCGTCACTGTCCGGCGACGACGTCGCGGGTTACATGGCGCTCGACGCCGTCAATTGGGAAACGGAAGCCACCGCGTCCATGAAAGACACCGCGTCCTCCTGCGGTTTCGAGTAAGATCAGTGGTCCCCCAAACCTCGGCCAGCAGCCGAGGTTTGGGCGGCTTTGGTCGTCGACTGCCCCGTCTTCAGTAGAAGTTTCTAGCTGTTTATTCAGCCCCGTTATCCGGTTGGGATGTTGGCTTTCTATCCGTTGACGGACGGCTTCACTTGACTTTGCTACTCTGTACGTAAGTGTTGCACGGTGCCGTCAGTCGTAAAAGTGGACGACGTCTTCGAGGTTGGCGCGGTCCGAGACCAAATCGTTGATAGGCTGGTTTGGATCTCCATAGCCAAGCGACATACCGACCAAAACCAATTCATTATCGGGGAACTTAAGGTGCTTTCGCGCCGTGTCCGGCCAATTGCGCCACCAGCCTTGCGGGGCGGTGTGGAGGCCGGCCTCGCGGGCGAGCAACATGACCGTCTGCAGATAAATCCCAATATCGACATGCTGCGCCATACCGAGTTTCTCGTTCCCGGTAATGATGATGCCGACCGGCGCGCCGAAGAAGCGGGCGTTGTTGGCGAGCCAGATCAGACGGTCCATCTTGTTTTCGCGCGGGATGCCGAGCAGGGCGTACATGTCCTCGCCCACTTTATGGCGCCATGAGCGTTGCGGCTCCCAAAGCGGGCTTGGGTAGTGGGGGTAGGTTTCTTGCTCCAGCTCACCCTTGGTGAGTTTTTCAACGCATTCATCCCGAAAGGCGTTGAGGGCGGCGCCGGTGAGGACATGGGTGCGCCAGGGCTGCAGATTTCCGCCGCTGGGCGCGCGCTGGGCTTTTGCAAGAAGGCCCCTCAAAACCTCTTCGGGAACGGGATCCGGCAAGAACCCTCGAACGGTGAGCCGAGACCGAAGCGCGTCCGACACGCTTGGGGCTGGATCGGTATCAAGCGTCATCGCTGGGCTCCCGCACTTGGTTGACTGATAGCCGAGAGCCCGGCCCGAATGCGCGTTTGGGCGCGGCCGCTCCCAAAGTGAAGCATGCCAGCCTCTACCGACAACGGACAACGCCAAACTGGCGACTCCAGAAGCGTTCTGATGTTGGAAATCGTTGGTGAGCCCGCCCGGGTTCGAACCGGGGACCTACTGATTAAAAGTCAGTTGCTCTACCAGCTGAGCTACGGGCCCTGTTGAGCGGCGCTGGGCGTGGGCCCTAGCCGGCTTGCAGACGCTGGAACCTAGTGAGTGCCTTGGCTTGGGTCAAGGGCTGGGCGGTCCGCGGCGCGGCTCCGGCGATTGCGTCGATGGCGGGTCTTAATCGCCGCCTTTTTCGCGCCAGGCGTCGTCGAACGCGGCGCAAAATGCGTCCAGGCGGCCCGCCTCAATCGCCGCTCTCAGATCGCCCATGAGACGCTGATACACGCTCAGATTGTGCCACGACAGCAGCATCGGCCCCAGATACTCGCCCGCTTTGAAGAGGTGGTGGAGATAGGCCTTGGAGTAGTCGCGGGAGGCGGGGCAGTCGCTGCTGGGGTCGAGCGGCGCGGGGTCCTCAGCGAAGCGGGCGTTCTTAATGTTGAGAACGCCGTCCGCCATCCACGCCTGCCCATGGCGGCCGGAGCGCGTGGGCGCGACGCAATCGAACATGTCGACGCCGCGGGCGACGGCCCCAACGATGTCGGCCGGTTTGCCCACGCCCATAAGGTAGCGGGGCCGGTCCGCCGGCAACTTCGGCGTGGTGACGTCCAGGGTCTGAAACATGAGCTCTTGTCCCTCGCCGACGGCGAGGCCGCCGATGGCGTAGCCTTGGAAGTCCAGCGCGGTCAGCGCGTCTATGGACGCGGCGCGGAGATCCTCATGGACGCCGCCCTGGACGATGCCAAACAGCGTGCGCCCTTTGTCGGCCCAAGGCGCGAAGGCGGTTTTGCACCGCGCCGCCCAGCGCATGGAAAGCTCCATGGACGTCGCTGCTTCATCTCGCGTCGCGGGATAGGGCGTGCATTCATCGAACGCCATCTGGATGTCGGCGCCGAGGAGGTTTTGGATCTCAATGCTGCGCTCCGGCGTGAGCATGTGCCGGGAGCCGTCAATGTGGGATCGGAACTCCACGCCCTCTTCCGACAGAGAGCGCAGTTTGGCGAGGGACATGACTTGGAAGCCGCCGGAGTCAGTGAGGATTGGCCGCTCCCAACGCATGAAGCCATGCAATCCGCCGAGCCGCGCGACCCGTTCCGCCCCCGGCCTCAGCATGAGATGGTAGGTGTTGCACAACAAAATGTCGGCGCCGGCAGCGCGCACTTGCTCCGTATAAAGCGCCTTCACCGTCGCGGCCGTGCCGACGGGCATGAAGGCGGGCGTCTCGATGTCGCCGCGCGGCGTTTTCAGCCGCCCGCGCCGCGCCGCGCCGTCCCGCGCCGCGATCTCGAAGGAGAAACCCGTCACGGCGCCCGCCGGGTGAGCAGGCAGGCGTCGCCGTAGGAGTAGAAGCGGTAGTCGTTTGCGATCGCGTGGGCGTAGGCGGCCTTCATACGCTCCAAACCGGAAAAGGCGCACACCAGCATAAAGAGCGTCGACTTAGGCAAATGAAAGTTTGTAAGCAGCGCATCAACGGCGCGGAACCGGTAGCCCGGCGTAATAAAAATGTCTGTTTCGCCCTCAAACGCCTGCAGCTCGCCGGACGCCAGGGCCGCGCTTTCTAGAAGGCGCAGGCTGGTGGTGCCGACGGCGACCAGGCGCCCGCCCGCGGCCCGCGCGGCGTTGATGCGCTCGGCGGTTTCCGCACTGAGGGAGCACCATTCGCTGTGCATTTTGTGCCCGTCCGTGGTTTCGGCGGACACGGGGCGAAACGTGCCTGCGCCCACATGGAGGGTGAGTTCCTCCCACGCTGCGCCGCGCGCTTTGACATCGGCAATCAGCCGATCCGTGAAGTGGAGGCCGGCGGTGGGCGCGGCGACGGATCCCGCCTCCCGCGCATAGACTGTCTGATAAGTCTCCGTATCCTGAGGGCGGACGGGGCGGCCCGCGAGGATGTAGGGGGGCAGGGGCGCTGCGCCAACCTCTTCAATCGCGGCGTCGAGCGCTGCGCCGGCTTTTGAGAAACGCAGACTGACTTCGCCTTCCCCATGGAGATCCGTAACACTGGCGGAGAGGCGCGGCCCGAACGACACCTCGTCCCCGGTCTTCAAGCGCTTCGCCGGCCGCGCCAGCGCGCGCCACACATCTGCGCCAGCGCGCTTCAGCAGCATTGCTTCGATGGCGACGCCCTTCAGCTCCTCCACGCCCGCTGGCGAGCCCGTGTGGCCGCCGAGGCCCCGCCGCGCCCTTTCCCCGGATAGGCGCGCATTGATCACCCGGCTGACATTGACGACGACCACGTCGCCAGGCTCTAGGAGCTGAGGAAGGTCGCGAACGTGGCGGTCGTCGAGGGCGCCATCGCCGACGACGAGCAAACGAGAGCTGTCGCGCGGCTCCGCCGGTTCAAGCGCGATCCGCTCCTTCGGCAAATCAAAATCGAACGCATCAACCCGCATGGCGGTTCTGCCCGAGGGTGAGCGAAGGAAAACGACGCGTGACCAGAACCGTTTGCGTCTGATCCGATTCAGTTCGAAGGCGGCAAACGGCTCTCAGCCCTTGTTTGCGCGAATGGCGGACGCGAAACCGGTGATCCACTTGCGCTGTAATTCGCTCTAGCTCGCCGGCGCCGTCCGCATCTTGACGATCTTGCTGGGGCTGGCCGGCGGCTCGCCCTTCGCGACCGCGTCCACAAACTCCATACCGGACGTAACTTCACCCCACACGGTGTATTGTCCGTCCAGAAACCGGGCGTCGTCGAAGCAGATGAAGAACTGGCTGTCAGCGCTGTTAGGGTTTTGCGCCCGCGCCATGGAGCAGACGCCGCGCACATGCGGCGCGTCGCTGAACTCCGCATCCAGATTCTTGCCTGAGCCGCCCGTTCCTGTTCCGGTGGGATCGCCCGTCTGGGCCATAAACCCTTCTATGACGCGGTGGAAAATGATGCCGTCATAGAAGCCTTCATCGGCGAGTTCGATGATCCGCGCCACATGCTTGGGCGCGAGATCCGGGCGGGTTTTGATCGACACCTCGCCGCTTTCGAGGGTCAGGATGATGTCCGTGGGGGAAGCGCTGTCGCTCACGAGGGTTTCCTTGCAAATGGAGGGGTTCGTTAAGGTCTAAAGATCGCCGACGACGCGGGTCGGTGCGCGCAAGGCGCAGATGTCTTGGGTGCGTCCGGAGTCGCTAAAGGCGCCCTTCGCTTTGGCGTAGCTGGCGAAAGCCTCGCTGCTGGTCGCCATCACTTCCACATTGGTGCGCTCCGCCTCTGGCAAATCCGCCGCGACACGGGCGCTGATGATCTTGTCCGGCG
>JBCDJH010000171.1:0-5422 GCA_038747965.1 Pseudomonadota bacterium | reverse complement strand
GTGCCAAGGCCGAGGCGCATCCCGTCCTTAACATGCGTCAGCGCCGCCTCGGCCGCGGCGCGTTTCGCTGCGTCTTGATCGCTCATTCAACTGTCACCGACTTCGCCAGATTGCGCGGCTGGTCCACATCGGTGCCCTTCGCCACCGCCACTAATTACGCAAGAAGCTGGTGGGGGGCGGCGAACACACGGGGGCTCGCAAACGAAAACGGCTGGGAGGCGATCGAGGCGCCCAAATCCCATCCGCTGCTGAGCCCGCTTGTGTTCGCCGCCCCCATCCAGCTTCTTGCTTACTTCGTGGCGGTGGCGAAGGGCACGGATGTAGACCAGCCGCGCAATCTGGCGAAGTCGGTGACAGTTGAATGAACGATCAAGACGCAGCGAAACGCGCCGCGGCCGAGGCGGCGCTGACGCATGTTAAGGACGGGATGCGCCTCGGCCTTGGGACCGGCTCAACGGCGGCGCATTTCGTGCGCGCCTTAGGCGAGAGGGTGAAGGCCGAGGGGTGGGAGCTGCGCTGCGCGCCCACGTCTGAGGCGACCCGCGCTCTTGCGGTCGAGGTTGGGCTTGCGCTCCTCGACTTCGACGAGACCGCCCAACTTGATCTCACCGTCGACGGGGCGGATGAAGCCGACCCGTCGCTCAACCTTCTCAAGGGAGGAGGCGGGGCGCTGTTGCGTGAGAAAATCATCGCCGCCAGCTCGCGCCGTATGATCGTCATCGCCGACGAGACCAAATGCGTCGCCCAACTCGGCGCGTTTCCTCTGCCGGTGGAGGTCTCGCCCTTCGCCTGGCAGCTCACGGTCGGGAAATTGCGCGGCCTGTTTCGGGAGTTCGAGCTTGGCGATGTCCCGGTGCGCCTGCGCGCCAAGCCGGGCGGCGGTCCGCAGCTCAGCGATGGGGGCGCCTATCTCTTCGATTGCGCGCTGGAGCGGATCCCCGACCCCGCCGGCCTCACCGCTGCGCTGAACCAGATCCCCGGCGTGATCGAGAATGGTCTATTTGTCGGGATTGCCGATACGCTTATTGTGGGCGGTGAAAACGGCGTGCGAACAGTGGAGGCCCCGGCCCGATGAGCGACTACGACTATGATCTATTCACCATCGGCGCAGGCTCTGGCGGCGTACGCGCCTCCCGCCTGGCGGCGCTTTATGGCGGCCGCGTCGGGGTGGCGGAAGAGTACCGGGTGGGCGGCACCTGCGTCATTCGCGGCTGCGTCCCGAAGAAGTTCATGGTCTTCGCCAGCCAATACGCTGAGGAGTTTCGCGACAGCGCCGGCTATGGCTGGGATGTGGGCGAGGCGGCCTTCGATTGGGCGACGCTGATCCGCAACAAGGATTATGAAATCGACCGTCTGAACGGCATTTACATCAAGAACCTCAAAAACGCCGGGGCGGAGCTGTTTCAGACGCGCGCCGTGGTGAAAGACGCCCACACCGTCCATCTCGTCGATGAAAACCGGGACGTCACCGCCGAACGCATCTTGATCGCTACGGGCGGCGCGCCGTTTGTCGACACCACCGTGCCGGGCCACGAATACGGGATCACCTCCAATGAGGTGTTCCATTTGCCGGAACTGCCGAAGCATGTCGTCGTCGCCGGCGGCGGCTACATTGCTGTGGAGTTCGCCTGCATTTTCGCCGGCCTCGGCGTTGAGACCTGCTTGCTCTATCGCGGCGAAGATATCCTGCGCCACTTCGATATGGACGTATCGGTTCACCTCCACGCGGAGATGAAGCGCAAGGGCGTCCGCATCATCACCCAATCGATCTTTCAAGAGATCGTCAAAGAACAAGACGGCTCGCTCACCTGCAGCCTGTCAAAGGGCCCTGTCTTAAAGGGCGTAGATACGGTGATGTGGGCCGTGGGGCGAACGCCCGCGACGGAAGGGCTCGGCCTTGAGAGCGCCGGGGTCGAACTCGATAAGAACGGGGCGGTGATTGTTGATGAATTCTCCCAGTCGTCCGTCCCCAGCATTTGGGCTGTCGGAGACGTCACCAACCGGGTGAACCTCACCCCCGTGGCGATTCGCGAAGGCGCCGCCTTCGCCGAAACGGAGTTCAACAACAACCCGACGAAAATGGACTACGCCGATATTCCCAAAGCGGTTTTCAGCCAGCCGCCGGTCGGCTCCGTCGGTTTGTCGGAACGCGAAGCGCGGCGGATGTACGGCCAAGTCGACATCTACAAGACGCAGTTCCGAGCCATGCGCAACATGCTCTCCGGCAATGAGGAGCGCACCCTGATGAAGCTGGTCGTCGATCCCCATTCAGAGCGGGTGGTGGGCTGCCACATCGTTGGGCCGGACAGCCCTGAGATGATCCAGTGCATCGCCATCGCCATCAAAGCGGGCGTCACCAAGCGGCAGTTCGACGCCACCTGCGCCCTGCATCCGACGATCGCTGAGGAGCTCGTCACCATGCGCGAAAAATATGTCCAGCCGGGCATGAGCGCGGCCGGCTGACGCGGCGCTATGCGCGGGGCGGCCATCGCACTCTCCCTTTGCGCGGCTCTGTTGTGCGCCGCGTCGTTCCTTGGGCGATACGGCCTCGCCTTCGACATGCTTGGCAACTTGCGCGGCGTTGTCGTTGGAATCGCAGTGATTTCGGCGATTTTCGCCGGCGTTGCGGGAATGCGGATTGGGGCCGTCCTCGCCGTCGCGGTTGCGCTTATTGGAGGCGTGAGCATCCTCACCGCGCCGGTGGCGGAGCGGCCGCGGGCAGGCGATGCGCCGGCGATCCGCCTGCTCACCTTCAACACGCTGCTCACCAACCAGAACCCCGCGTTGATCGCGGCCGAGATCGCCCGCAGCGGGGCCGACATTGTCGCCCTGCAGGAGGCGTCGCCGCGCCTGTCGCCTATGCTGGCCAATTTGGAAGGGCTCTACCCCTATCAGTTTGAGTGTTTCGACGAGCCCTTCTGCAATCTAGCGCTCCTCTCCAAGCAGCCGTGGCGCACCGTTGAGGCGCATCGTGCGCCGCGGTTCCAGCATCCGTTTCTCAAGGCTGAATTTGGGGATGGGACCAGCGGTTTCACGCTCGTCTCCGTTCGGATGTTCCGCCCTCGGCTTGCGTCTCGCTACGCTGAATATTACGGCCGGCTTGAAGATTTTATCGTCCCGCTCCAGGGGCCGGTCGTTCTCATAGGGGACATGAACGCTGCGCCCTGGTCGGCGACGCTGAGCGGCTTTTCGGGCCGAACGGGTTTGCGGCCCGTGAACCGCCTGACGCCCACATTTCCGGTCTGGTCGGGTGCGGGCTTCGCGCCCATCGACAACGCGCTTGTCTCGGCTGACTTCACCGGGCGGCCCGTGCGCCGGGGCGCAGCGGCGGGGTCCGACCATTATCCGCTCATTATCGAGCTTTATCCGGCGCCCGCGCGCTGAACCTCGCGCTGCGCCTCAGCTTGTCCGACCGCGACAGCGCCGATAATAGTGTTCTGGAGGAAAGCGGCCGTGGTGCGGCCCGAGTGGAGACCCTGATGACGCGCGTTTGGACGCCTGAGAGCTGGCGCGGCCTGCCGGCGAAGCACATCCCCGAGGATTATCCGGACGCCGGCGCCCTTGCCGCCGCTGAGGACGAGCTCGCCACCTATCCGCCGCTGGTCTTCGCCGGCGAGGTGCGCAACCTGCGCGATCGTCTCGCCGACGTCGCCGATGGGCGCGCGTTCTTGCTGCAAGGAGGCGATTGCGCGGAGAGCTTCAAGGAGTTCCGCGCCGACAACATCCGCGACACGTTCCGGGTGCTCTTGCAGATGGCCGTGGCGCTCACCTTCGGAGCGGCGACGCCGGTGGTGAAGGTGGGGCGGATCGCGGGCCAGTTCGGCAAGCCGCGCTCCTCGCCGACAGAGACCCAGGGCGATGTCACGCTGCCGAGCTACCGGGGGGACAATGTGAACGGCATGGACTTCACGCCTGAAGCCCGGATGCCGGACCCTGGTCGTCTCCTCCGGGCGTATGGCCAGTCCGCCGCGACGCTGAACCTCCTGCGCGCGTTCGCCTCGGGCGGTTATGCGGACCTAAAGAACGTGCATCGCTGGAATTTAGAGTTCGTAGCCGACAGCCCGGAGGGCGACCGCTACGCGCAGATGGCCGATAAGATCTCCGAGGCGCTGAACTTTATGGAGGCGTGCGGCGTAACCTCAGAAACGACGGCGCAATTCCAGGAAGTGGATTTCTACACCAGTCACGAAGCGTTGCTGCTCGGCTTTGAGCAGGCGATGACGCGGCGCGATTCCACCAGCGGCGACTGGGTCGACACCTCCGCCCATATGGTCTGGATCGGCGATCGCACCCGTCAGCTCGACCATGCGCATGTGGAGTTCTGCCGGGGCGTCATCAACCCGATTGGCGTCAAATGCGGGCCGAGCCTGGAGCCCGACGACTTGCTTCGGCTCACGGATGCGCTGAACCCGGCGAACGAGGCGGGCCGTATCGTGCTGATCGCCCGCTTTGGCGCGGATGGCGTGGCCGAGGGGTTGCCGAAGCTCATTCGGGCGGTCGAACGTGAAGGCAAACGGGTCGTTTGGTCGTGCGATCCCATGCACGGCAACACCGTAAAGGCGGCGAATGGCTTCAAGACCCGCCCGTTCGACCGGGTGCTGAAAGAGGTGGAACGCTTCCTCGCCATCTGCCGCGCCGAGGGGGCCTACGCCGGCGGCGTCCATGTGGAGATGACAGGCCAGAACGTCACTGAGTGCCTTGGCGGGGCCCAAGCGATCTCGGAGGAGGAGCTGTCATCGCGCTATCACACCCACTGCGATCCGCGCCTCAACGCCAGCCAGGCGTTGGAGTTGGCCTTCCTGCTGGCGGAGGGCTTGCGCGCGGAGCGGGAAAAGGCGCAGGCTGCATAAACCGATTGGGTTTAAAGGAAACAAGCCGAAACATTTATTGAAGCGGCGGACAGCGCCAGCGCGTTGCGCGCGGGCGACCTATGGGTATTTTCGAAACCGACGGCGCGCCATCCGGGAGGGGACTTTCGGTTTTGAGGTCGGCGGGGCAGGGCAGACCTCATGAGCGATTTGCGCGTCGTTTTCCATCCATTAGATAAATGGTCGTCGGGCGCTCGAATAAAGCGCGCTAGCGGCTGGACAGCGCGTCCATGAGCGCAAGCGAGCCGCCCCTGTTAGTGGGCGTTGTCGGCGCGGGCGTGTTCGGCGGTCATCACGCCTCGAAATACGCCGCCGATCCGGACGCCCAGCTCATTGGCGTTTACGACCCTTCGACCAGCGCCGCCGAAGCCCTGGCGGCTCGGGTTGGCGGCGCCGCGTTTCCAAGCGCCGAAGCTTTGTTCGACGCCGTCGACGCGGTGACGATCGCAGCGCCCGCCTCCACCCACTTTGAGCTGACGCGCGCGGCCCTCGCGGCCGGCTGCGCGGCCTTAGTCGAAAAGCCCTTGGCGCTTCGGGCGGAACAGGCGGAGACC
>JBCDJH010000170.1:0-5441 GCA_038747965.1 Pseudomonadota bacterium | reverse complement strand
GAACATTCAAAAGCTCCGCGGCGGTTACTTGTCTTAGGCGCGGCCTAGAGCCGTTTGCATCTGACATGAGTCAGTTCAGAGGCCGCAGACGGCTCCAAGTCTTTGTGTGTGCGAATTTCGGACGCGAAACCGGTGAGCTGCTTGTCCTGCAATTCGCTCTAGAAGCGATAACCAAATCCGAGGCCGGCGACGATTGGGTCGAGATCCACATCAACGCGGTTGATGGCGCCGCCCGTATTGAGCGTGCCCGTCGTATCAATCTGGATGTACTTAATGTCTGCGTTTAGGAACCAACGCTCCGTCAACGCATAATCGACACCAGCTTGGAACGCGACGCCAACACTGTCGTCAACGTCAACGCTGGTTTGACCAATGGCGTTGTTGAGGGCGCTCGACGCATCCTCGCTGTAGAAGACAGTGTAGTTTATGCCGACGCCAACATATGGGTCGATCTGGCCGCGCGGGTTGAAGTGGTACTGAAACGTCAAGGTCGGCGGCAGCACCATGGTGTCCGCGATTTTACCGAGCCCGTCCAACGTGCCTTCGCCGATCAGATCATGCGGGCTCGTCGCCAGAATGAGTTCGGCGGCGATGTTGTCGGTGATAAAGTACGTGAAGTCGAGTTCCGGAACGATGGCGTTGTCCACGCCAACGCGGCCGTCGGGGAAAGCCGGCGTCACGCCTGAGGACGACTCCGTCGGCGCAACGACGATACCCCGAAGCCTTACCAGGAAGTCTCCTTGCTCGGCTTGAGCGACGCCGCACGCCGCCTGGCCGATCGCGAGTGACATAAGCAGTTTACGAAGCATTGCTTTCCCCTTTCATCGGTTCGTCAAGATGGCCGACACATGGGGGAGCGGTAGGCGGATCGAGTTGACCTAGATCACGAAACCGAGCTGCGAGCTGGCCGAGGGCGCTTTTTTTCGCGGCGAGCCTTTGGCGGACTTGATCTAAGTCACAAACGCGCCTGGGCGGCCGCTTTAAGTAAGACGCATGGATTTGAATTGGCATCGCTACCTCAGCGCGCGCGCCCCGCGATACACGAGCTATCCCTCGGCGCTGCATTTCGACGCGTCCATTGAGGCGGAGGATTTCGCCGCGAAGTTAGAGGAAGTGGATCTCTACCGTCCGCTTTCGCTCTACGTGCATGTGCCGTTCTGCAGACAGCTGTGCTGGTACTGCGGCTGCAATATGCGCGTGGAGAACGCCTATGAACGGGCGTTGCCCTATGTGGACGCGCTGATTGGGGAAATGGCGCTGGTGGGCGCGCGGCTGGAAGGCGCCGGCACGCCAATGAGCGTGCACTTTGGCGGCGGCACCCCCAACTTTCTACGCCCCCGCGAAATTCAACGGATTCTGGAGGCGATCGAGGCGGAGATTGGCCTGACGGACGACGCGACGCTCGCCATGGAGATCGATCCGCGGCTGGTTGAGGAAGGCGACGTAGCGGCCCTTTCCGATCTTGGCGTCTCCCGATTGAGCCTCGGCGTGCAGGACTTCGACCCAACCGTCCAAGCCTCCATCAATCGGCTCCAGTCTTACGAGCTTATTGAAAGCGTCGTCTCGCAGATCCGGTCCGCCGGGATCGACGATCTCTCCTTCGACGTGCTGTACGGTTTGCCATCCCAAACCAAAGCAAGCTTCTCAGACACAATTGATCTGGTCATGGCGCTGGCGCCCGACCGGGTTTCAGTGTTCGGCTACGCTCACATGCCAAGCGCGCTGCCCCGCCAACGGGCGATTAACACAAGCGCCCTGCCCGACGCCGCCGCCCGCTACGCCCTATCCGCCCTCGCCGATGAGAAGCTGCTGGCCGGCGGGTATGAGCGGATAGGATTCGATCACTACGCCCGCCCGGCCAACGCTCTCGCAAAGGCCGCGCGGGAAGGACGCCTGAAGCGCAATTTCCAAGGCTTTACCGAGGACCCAGCAACGGCGGTCATCGGGTTCGGCGCCTCAGCGATCAGTTTCGTGGATGGGCTCTACGCCCAAAACCACAAATCCCCAAAGGCCTATGGGGACGCGATCGCGAGCGGGCGCTTCGCCACAGAACGGGGGCTGCTGCGGACCCGCCTTGAGAACGCCGTCGCGGGCACCATCAATGACCTTCTATGCAAAATGCGCGCGGATGTGAGCGAGGTGCTGCGGGCCGCCAAACCGCAAGACGCTGTCGGCATCTGCGCGGCTCTGGAGCAGCTTGAGGGCGACGGACTCATCCGATGGAGCGGCGACGTCGTCGAAATCGCCGAAGGCGCGCACGCCTTTGCGCGGACCGTCGCCACCGCCATCGACCCCTACATGGGCGGGCAAAAAGAGTTCGCGCTCTCCGTCTAGCGAATGGATGTCACGCGCGGCGAATTGGCGCGGGTGGACGGCGCCATATCCGCTTGTGGCCGGCCCTGAACCGCGTCAGCATCCGTCATCATGTTGATGGATCCGTCGCGCCAGGCCTGCATTGCGCCCCCCGGGAACGTGTCTTGCGATATCTGCAGCGTTCGCGATAAGTCCATTTGCGCGGATCTTGGCCCCCGAGAACTCGCCCAGGTTGAGAAGACCATGGCTCGGCGCACCGTGCCAAAGGGCCGCGCACTGATGGAAGAAGGATCTCCGAACGAGACCTTATTCGTTATCGTTGATGGCAGCTTCCGCCTGTCCAAATATCTGGAAGATGGGCGCAGGCAGGTGACGGGTTTTCTGTTTCCGGGAGATTTTGTGGGCGTGCGCGCCACCCCGGCGAGCGCGTATAGCGCCGAGGCGCTGTCGGACAGCAAAGTGTGCTGCTTTGCTCACAAGTATCTCGACTCGATTGCGAATGACTGCCCGGGCGTGAAAGATCGCCTGATCGCGCGCGGCCAGACCGAGTACCACAAGGCGCAAGACCACATTGTGTTGCTTGGCAAGAAGACGGCCGAAGAGCGCGTTGAGAGCTTCCTGAAGCTGGTCGCCAAAGCGCTCGGGCGCGAAACGGACGATCAGCTCACCGAGACGCCGTTGCCGATGCCGCGTCAGGATATCGCGGATTATCTCGGCCTGAGGCTGGAGACGTTAAGCCGAACTTTAAGCGCCCTTAAGAAACGCGGATCGATTAAGGAGCTGTCGCGCAGCAGCGTCATCCTCGCCGACGCCTAGGCGCATCTCAGGCGGCCGTAGCCGTCCGGTTAAAGTTGGACGGTTTCTTTCGATCGCATAGATAGGGTGCGTGACACGGCGCGCTCGGATCATGCTCATCCGGTGACGGATCGCCGCCAAAATCGAACGCGTAAACAATCGCGCCTGCGGACGAGCAAATCTTAACGTAGGCCACCCGATCGCCGGTGGCGGCGACAACAGGCGCAGCGATTGCGCTGAGCAGAGCCGCCATCACGGAAGACGCCATCAACTTTCGAGCGACGCCCCGGGCGCGCGGCGATAACTTACGCATGCCGCCCTCCATCATCCGCGTGATCTGCGACAAAAGCATCGTGGCGCGCCTCTTCACTTCATGTCTTGATCCAAATCAAGAGCATTCAGGAGTTTTGGGGCATCCACCTCCTGAAGACTAGAGGAGTTGTGCTATGGCGGGACAGGAAGCCGCAACCAAGAACGACGAACTCGGCGGCGACATCGTCTTTATTGCGATCGCGCTCGCGGCCGTTGGATTATGGGCGCTGTTCGCGGCGGCCCGAACCGCCGAGCCCGCCATGGCGACGCACGCCTATATGATTTTCGCAGCGATGCTGCTGGGCGGCTTCGCGCTTGTGTTCAAACTGTCCGACCAAAGCCCGTCCCAGGCTGGGGTTTACCAAACGGGCGTGGTGAAAGCGGGGGTCGCCGCCTCGGTGTTTTGGGGGCTCGCGGGCTTCCTTGTCGGCGTGCTGATCGCCGGACAACTCGCCTTCCCCAGTGTCCTCTACTTCCCTGATCTTCCGTGGACGAGCTTTGGCCGGCTGCGCCCCCTTCACACCTCCGCCGTTATCTTCGCGTTCGGCGGCAATGTGCTGATCGCCACCTCGTTCTACGTGGTTCAGAGCACGTGCCGGACGAAGCTGTGGGGCGGGATGACCCCCTGGTTTGTGTTCTGGGGCTATAACCTGTTCATCGTCATCGCCGGCACAGGCTACCTCTTCGGCATCACACAGTCGAAAGAGTACGCCGAGCCCGAATGGTATGCGGATCTGTGGCTCACCATCGTTTGGGTCGCTTATCTCGCCGTTTTCCTCGGGACCGTCCTCAAACGGAAAGAGCCGCATATCTATGTGGCGAACTGGTTCTACCTCGCCTTCATCGTCACCATTGCGATGCTGCATGTGGTGAACAACCTGGCAATGCCCGTTTCGCTCGCAAGCGCCAAGAGCTACTCCCTCTTCGCAGGCGTTCAGGACGCGCTGACCCAGTGGTGGTACGGCCATAACGCGGTGGGCTTCTTCCTCACGGCCGGGTTCCTGGCGATCATGTACTACTTCATTCCGAAGCAGGCGGAGCGGCCGGTCTATTCCTACCGCCTCTCCATCGTCCACTTTTGGTCGCTGATCTTCATCTACATCTGGGCCGGACCGCACCATCTTCACTACACGGCCTTGCCGGAATGGGCGCAAACCCTCGGCATGACGTTCTCGATCATGCTGTGGATGCCGTCCTGGGGCGGGATGATCAACGGGCTGATGACGCTGTCCGGCGCGTGGGACAAGCTGCGCACCGACCCCGTCCTGCGCATGATGGTGGTCTCCGTCGCCTTCTACGGCATGTCGACCTTTGAGGGGCCGCTCATGTCCATCCGGGCTGTGAACTCCCTGTCTCACTACACCGACTGGACCATTGGGCACGTGCATTCGGGAGCGCTTGGATGGGTGGGTTACATCTCATTCGGCGCGCTCTATTGCCTGGTTCCGTGGTTGTGGGGCCGCAAGACGCTCTATTCGAAAACGCTGGTCGAGTGGCACTTCTGGATCTCGACCCTCGGCATCCTTCTGTACATCACCTCCATGTGGGTGTCCGGGATCATGCAGGGCCTGATGTGGCGCGCCTATAACGAGTTCGGCTTCCTCGAATTCTCCTTCGTCGAAACCGTCGAGGCCATGCACCCCTACTACATCATCCGTATGTTGGGCGGCCTTATGTTCCTCGTTGGCGCCCTGATCATGGCTTACAACTTATGGCGAACCGCGCGCGGCGAAGTGCGCGAGAAGGAATACGCCGGACAGGGCGACGTTGTCGCCGCTCCGGCCGAGTAGGAGAGCTGAGCGAATGTTGGATCGTCATAAAATCCTCGAAAAGCACGGACGTCTCCTCACCGTCGCCATTCTATTGGTGGTGGCGATCGGGGGCGCCGTGGAGATCGCACCGCTCTTCTATCTGGAATCGACGATTGAAGAGGTGGAAGGCGTTCGTCCGTATTCGCCGCTTGAGCTGGCGGGCCGCAACATCTACATCCGCGAGGGCTGCTATGTCTGCCATAGCCAAAT
>JBCDJH010000169.1:0-5443 GCA_038747965.1 Pseudomonadota bacterium | reverse complement strand
CTAAAGGATGACGGGATCTACGAACTCGCCCAGCAGGCGCCCCGCTCCCATGAAGATCTGTCGCGTTTGCGAGGCGCTCCCCGCGGCCTCGCCAACTCCAAGCCCGGCGAGCGCCTCATCGCCGCCATCGCCGAGGGGCTTGCGACGCCCCGGGAGAACTTGCCGAAAATTGAGCGCGGCGGTGCGCCCGCCGCAAGGGGTCGTGGAGCTTCTCAAAGTGCTCCTCAAAGCCGAGTGCGAGCGCCATAATGTGGCGACGAAGATGGTCGCCTCCGCGGCCGATATCGAAGCCCTCGCCCTCAGCGACGCAGCCGACATCCCCGCCCTCGCCGGCTGGCGCCGCGAAATCTTCGGCGAAGCCGCGCTTCGGCTGAAGCGCGGAGAACTCAGCTTGCGAATAAAAAACGGCGAAATCGAAATCGAAGGCGAATAGGGAGTGTGGCGGGGCGCTCCTAACCCGACCGAGTAGGCTCGCCCCTCAAGCCGGCCAACTTTGGAGGAGCGCCGCCACTATGTCCGATCTGAAGCAGGCCCTGCGCGCCTATAATGGCAAGGCTGTCTCCATCTTGTCGGAAGCGCGCGTCCGGTTTGGCGAAGGCGACGACGTCCTCCTTGAGCTTGCGCCGCTCATCGCCTCGCAGGACGGGTACATATCGGACGGGGCCACCTGGCTTCTCAAAGCCTATGCAGAGGACGGTGTAGCGATCGCGCCGAACGCACGGGCGGCGATCCTCAAGAACCTGGGCGGCGTGGCCTCCTGGCAAGCGGCCCTTCACCTTTGCCAGACCGCCAAGTTCTTGGGCTTCACGCCGGCCCAAGCGCGCGCCTTCGCCGACTGGGCTGCGGCCTTCATCGATCACGACCGCCCCTTCCTGCGCGCCTGGTCCATTGACGCCCTCCAGCACATGGCGGCGCTGTCTCCGAACATTGCTCCGCTAGCGGAAAAGGCGCTGAAGCAGGCGCGCGATGATAAAGCAGCGTCAGTCCGCGCCAGAGCGCGGAAGTACGAGGCGCTCAAGCCGTAGCCTTGCGCGCCCGTGTTGTTACGGGCTTGTCGCGGCGGGGCGGCTCATGACCTCTGGTCAGTCTTCAAGCTATCAAGTTGATAGATGGACAGATCACAGTCACTTCCATCCGGGAAATGAAAGTGAAAGCCGGCCTCCTTCATTGAATTGATCATGTAGCGAACAAATCGAACGGCCAAGATCAAAGCCTGAAGGGAGTCTCCGCCGTGGATGGGCGCCCAACACTCGATCGAGCGTTCAACCACAGTATAGCAAACCCACTCGTCCGTTCCCACCTGCTGGGGCGCAGCGATACGGATCAAATAGGGCGCAGGATCTTCGCCGTCCTTTCGGATTTCCAGATCCATAGACGCGATGACGGGAACGTCGTTGGGTTTGCGGGCCATCCGACTAGGTCGCAACGTCGATCACGATCTCCAGCCCCAACTCGTCGGCGAGGCTTGTGAGGCGTTTGTCAGGGGTTTCGCCGAGGAGGGCGGCGGCGTCGTTCGTGAGGCGGAGGACGAGTTGGTCGCCCGCGCGAGTGAGCTTGGCTTTCTTTAGAAGCGCGGCGGATTTAGGGGCGAGCGCGCCGGCGAAGCGCAAGCAGAGGCCGAGCAGCATCGCGCGGCGCCGCTGGTCGGGATCGAGCAAGCGGGCCTCATTGAAGTTGGCGGGCTCAGCCTTGCG
Organism: Pseudomonadota bacterium; assembly: GCA_038747965.1. GTDB lineage: Bacteria > Pseudomonadota > Alphaproteobacteria > Caulobacterales > Parvularculaceae > JBCDJH01. Next base: position 3,749 of record JBCDJH010000169.1, on the reverse strand, counting down.
GCCTTCATAGCGATGGAAAACCGCAAGAGCGGCGAAGACGCGGCTTGGGTGATCGAAGCCCGTCACCGGGGCGCGCAGGATATGTCCGTAGGCGAGGTCGCCCCGATGATCGGGATGCCAGAAGGCGCCGATGTCGCAGACGGCGCAGGCGGCCTCCCGCCGGCGGCGGTCCTCCGGCGTCTCGTCACTGAAAAGATCAGCGGTGAAGTCGGTCGCCGCGGCGGCGAAGGCGACGTCTGGCGACAAGCGCTCCGCCATCGCCCCCAGGCCCACGAACAACGGGTCGGCGGCGCGGTCGGCGGCGCTCAGCTGGTCGAACAGCAAACCCTCGCGCACGCCGGCGGCTGAGACGATCAGCCTCTCCACGCCGGCGATCTCGATGAGCCGTTCGAGCACGACGGCGGCGATGGGCAGCGCTTCCACCCGCCGACGCGAGACGCCCGGCACCTTTCCGAGGGAGCCGGCGGACTGGCCGGCGACCAGCCGGCACAGGGCCAGCGCGTCGCCCTTCGTCATGGTGAAGTTGTGAAGGATCGCGAGCGGATAATCCTTCAGCTGCATTTCGACGCGCGCGATGTTCCGCCAGGCGCCGCCGACGAGGTAGAGCGTCTCAGCGCGCAAATCGTGAGCCTCTATGCTGGCTTTCAACGTGGCGTCGATATGCGCGCGCAAGGCCGGTTCGCCAAGGCGCAAGCCCTCGCCCATCAGCCGCAATGGGCCGAGGACGAGACTGTCGATGGCCGCCGCTGGCGCGCCGCGCCCGATTTTCATCAGCTCAAGGCTGCCGCCGCCCAAGTCTCCGACAAGCCCCTCAGCAGACGGTTCGGCTGAGAGAACCCCAAGGCCGGCGTAGAGCCCCTCCTCCCGCCCGGTCAGCACCCGGACGGGCACGCCGAGGTCAGCGGCGGCCGACAAGAACGCATCGCTATTGTCCGCATCCCGCACAGCTGAGGTCGCGACGGTTTGCACGTCGATATCGCCGTAGCCGTCCAGCAACCGGCGATACCGAGAGAGCGCTCCCAGCGCGCTCTCCATAGGCTCCTCGCCCAACCGGCCGGTCGCCCGCAAGCCGCGACCTAGGCCGCAAAGCACCTTCTCATTGACGATGGCGGCGGGCGCGCGCTCCGGCCCGCCGTAAATCACGAGGCGCACGGAGTTGGAGCCGATGTCAATCACAGCGCGCAACGGCCCACGCGGTCCCGCAGCCCTCGCCGCCTCGATTTGGTTCTGGATCGCCGCCGCCTCCCCCATCGGCGACGTCACCGGCGCAGAAGCGGCGTCGGCGGATTGGCCCGCAGCGCGCCGCCGCGGCCGGAAAGGCTCGGATGCGTCATAAAATACTCATGGGCGTTGAACGCCGCGGCGCCGTCCGGCGTCTCCACCCGCTCATAGCCGCCAAGCGGGGTGAGGCGCCAACTCTGCGCCTCATCATTGAGGTTCGCCACCATGATCTGATCGAGCACCTGCTGGCGCACGGTCGGATTCTCGATCGGACACATCACCTCGACGCGGCGATAGAGGTTCCGCGGCATGAGATCGGCGGAGGAGATGTAAACCTTCGCGAAGGCGGAGGGCATGGGGTGCCCCGCCCCGAAGCAGATGATCCGCGAGTGCTCCAGAAACCGACCCACGATGCTCTTTACCCGGATGTTATCTGAAAGACCGCGCACGCCGGGCCGTAGACAACAGATGCCGCGCACCACCAGGTCGATCTGCACGCCGGCTTGGCTCGCCTCGTAGAACTTGTCGATGATCGCCCCATCGACGATGGAGTTCATCTTGCACCATATCGAAGCGGGCCGGCCCGCTTTCGCATGGCGGATTTCCTCGTCCACGCCTTCGACAAGCCGGTCGAGCATGTCGATTGGCGCAACGCCGAGGCGCTTGAACGTCTCCGGCTCCGCGTAACCGGTGATGAAGTTGAAGACTTTGGCGACCTCCTGGGCGATCTCCGGGTCCGTCGTGAAAAGGGCGACGTCCGTGTAGATCTTCGCCGTAATCGGATGGTAGTTGCCGGTGCCCACATGCACATAGGTGCGCGTGCCGCCGCCTTCCCGGCGCACGGCCATGCTGAGCTTCGCGTGGGTTTTGTATTCGATGAAGCCGTAGACGACTTGGACGCCTTCCCGCTCCAGCTCCCGCGCCCATTTGATGTTGGCTTCCTCGTCGAAACGCGCTTTCAGCTCAACGATAGCGGTGACGTTCTTGCCCGCCTCCGCCGCATCGATCAGCGCGGCGACGATGGGCGAGTCTTTGCTTGTGCGATAGAGGGTCTGCTTGATCGCCACAACGTCTGGGTCCGCCGCCGCCTGGCGCAGGAATTGGACCACCACGTCGAACGTCTCGTAAGGGTGGTGGACGAGAATGTCCTTAGCGCGGATCGCCGCGAAGCAATCGCCCCCATGTTCGCGCACCCGCTCGGGAAAGCGGGGATTGAACGGCGAAAACTTGAGATGCGGCCGGTCGGGCGGGATCAACTCCGCAAGCTGCCCGAGACCGATGAGACCGTCGACGACGACCACATCCTGGGGCGTCGCACCCAGCTCCTCAATGATGAAAGCGCGCAGATCCGCCGGCATATCCGCATCGATCTTGATACGAATAAGCTGACCTCGGCGCCGGCGTTTCAGAGCGCTTTCGAACTGGCGGACCAAATCCTCCGCCTCTTCCTCCAGCTCCAAGTCGCTATCGCGTAAGATGCGGAACCCACCATGGCCGTTCGATACGAACCCTGGAAACAGATGGTGCAGGAACAGGCCGATCACGGTCTCTAGCGCCACGTAGCGGGTGCGCGCGGTTTCATCCGGTGGCAGAACGATAAAGCGGTCGACTTTCTGCGGCACGGGGATCAGCGCCATCAGCGGTTCGTTGTCGCTTTCGCGCACAAGACTGAGCGCCAAGGCGAAACCCAGATTCGGGATAAACGGAAACGGATGGGCCGGATCAACGGCAAGCGGCGTCAAAAGAGGAAAAATCGATTGGAGAAAGCGGCTCTCCAGCCACTTCTTGTCGGCGGCCCGCAACTCGGCGGATTTGAGCAGAAAGATGTCGTTGCTTCGAAGCTCCTGCTCCAGAACCCGCCAACATGTCTGCTGATCGCGCATCAGCTCAGACGCCATTTCGTTGATGCTGACGAGCTGCTCGCTGGCCGACAGCCCGTCCTGGCTGAGCTTGGTGACCCCCGCCGCCACTTGGCCGCGCAGGCCGGCGACGCGGACGGTGTAGAACTCGTCGAGGTTGGTCGCTGAGATCGACAGGAACCGCAGCCGTTCCAGAAGCGGGTGCTTCGGGTTCCGCGCCTCCTCCAGCACCCGCATATTGAAGGCGAGCCAGGACAGTTCACGATTGAAGAAGCGCGCGGGCGACGCCGCCAGATCCTCAAAACTAGGCGCAGCGCCGACCCCTTCGGCAAGTTCGATCAGATCGCGTTCCTCCACGACAGGGCCGCGCGCCTCCTCGGGCGATGACGGGAGGGAGGACTGCTGCGCCGGGGGCGGTGTGGTGCTCATGGGGTTTGCATCGTTTCTTTGCGGGGAACGCGCGGCGCTTCTCCAGCAACGCATGGTCGTATCTTAGCACCTAAGTGTTACGGCTTCACAATTCACGCCCGGAGCCCCTCTGCGACTTTGGTCACCAGCTCTTTCCGGATGGTCTGTCCGCGCTGCATGGCCGCGTAATCGAGCGCCTCGACGAAGCGCTGCACGGCGTCAAAGCTCCGATCGATCTGGGTTAAGGCGTAGTCCAGCACG
>JBCDJH010000168.1:0-5505 GCA_038747965.1 Pseudomonadota bacterium | reverse complement strand
CGATGCGATCGACGGTGAAATCAACCTCAGCGCTCCGGCCATGGTCGCCAGCGCGACCCTAGCGCCCGGCGCCGACACCCCAGCGCCCGACCCCTTTCTTGACGATTACGGGTTGATCTGACGGGTCTGAGCGCAGCGCATACGCCGACGCCGCACGTGAGTAGGTTGGACGCCGGCGCGGCGGCGTCCTATCAATCGTTTCGGGACCGACGCACCGGAGTTCGGGGGCTTGGGGCTCAGGGGGAAGGCTAAGCCAAGTGTTGAGTGAACCAGCCATTCTCGCCAGTCTGGCCGCGGCTTGGGCGGCGACCTTGGGGCTCGCCGCCGTCGCCATCGCGCGGCCTTGGGCGGAGCGGAACGAAGCGCTGTTCGCAGCCTTCGCCTCCGGTCTGTTGGTGACAACGGCTGTTACGCATCTGATCCCGGAATATGTGAACGCCGCGCCCAACGGGTCTTTCTATGTGCTGGGCGGCTTTCTGGCGCTTTACGCCCTTGGCGCCCTCGCCGCTGGGGGCGACGGGGTTTCGCCGCGCACCGGCCTCACGGCCGCCATCCTGCCGGCTCTCGCTATTGGCTTTCATTCGTTTATCGATGGGATCGTCTACACGGTCGCCTTCGCCAACAGTATGTTCACCGGCGCCCTCGCCGCAGCGGGCCTCATCGTCCACGAGTTTTCCGAAGGCGTGATCCTTTTGACGCTCCTGTTGCGAACGGGCGTGCGGCGGATGACAGCTTATGCGCTCGCCTTTATTGGCGCGGCTCTGACAACGCCCGCCGGCGCCATCCTATCGACACTCGCTTTCGAAGGGCTGGACCCGCATTCCCTCGCCAGCCCGCACCTCATCGCCGCGGGCGCGCTTCTCTATGTGGGCGCGACGCATCTGGCGAACCATGGAGGCCCCCGGCCGCCGCGCGCGACGCTCGCGGCCTTTTTTGGCGGCGCGCTGGTGGCGGCCGCTTTCGTGATGTTGTCGCAACATTAGCGCCACGCTGGCGCTTAAGACGGCGAAACCCGTCCGCATGCGCCCTTGCGCGGTCTAACTGCCCTCCGGAGAGCTGCGCTGATTTCGGGCGGACCATCGCTCACGTCTCGGTGACGCGACCGATTGGCGTTATCTTTCCAGCTCATCCCCCGCTAAAGTCCGGCGCGGTGGGTGAAGCGATCGGGGGGATCTAGGCGCATGTTCAGACGGTTTTTCGGCGCGCGGGACCGGGCGCTTGCGCCTTACCGCGGCTTTGAGGCGTCGGCGCCGCCAGCGCCTGGGAAAACGCTCGACGAGGCCGCGCTCGATTATCACCGCCGCACGCCGCCCGGAAAACTCTCCATACGCCCCACTAAGGAGCTGGAGGGGCAGCGCGATCTCTCCCTCGCCTATTCCCCCGGCGTCGCGGCCGCTTGCCGCGCCATCGCCGCTGATCCTGCGGAAGCCGCCAGCCTTACGGCGCGGGCCAACACGGTGGCCGTTATCTCGAACGGCACGGCGGTGCTCGGCCTCGGCGATATCGGGCCGCTCGCCGCAAAGCCGGTGATGGAGGGCAAAGCCGTGCTGTTCCATCGGTTCGCGGGCGTCAACGCCTTTGATCTGGAAGTGAACGAGACGGACCCAGAGAAACTCGCCGAGATCATCATCGCGCTTGAGCCCTCTGTCGGCGGCGTCAATCTGGAGGATATCCGCGCGCCGGATTGTTTTCAGGTTGAGGAAATCTGCAAGGCGCGGATGAACGTGCCGGTTTTTCATGACGATCAGCATGGCACCGCGGCGTGCATTCTGGCGGCGCTGACCAACGCGTTAGAGCTGACCGGCCGAACGCTGAAAGACATCCGCTTGGTCTGTTCCGGCGCCGGCGCCGCGGCGCTCGCCACTCTCGATCTCTTGTTCTCGGCCGGATTGCCGCGCGACGCCGTGATCGTGATCGATCGCCAGGGCGTTATTCACCAGGGCCGCAAAGCGGGCATGAACCCTCGCAAAGAAGCCGTGGCAGCACGCACCCGCGCACGAACGCTGGAACAAGCCCTGAAGGGCGCCGATGTGTTTCTTGGGGTCTCCCAAGGCGGGGTTCTCGACCCCGAATGGGTGAAGACTATGGCCCCTGCGCCGATTATTCTGGCTCTCGCCAATCCGGATCCGGAGATTTGGCCGGAGGACGCGAAAGCCGCAGCGCCGGACGCCATCGTCGCCACGGGGCGGTCTGACTTTCCCAATCAAGTCAACAACGTGTTGTGCTTTCCTTACGTGTTTCGCGGCGCGCTTGATGCGGGCGCTAAGGAAATCTCGCAAGCGATGCTGATCGCGGCCGCCGACGCCATCGCGGAAGTGGGGCGGATGCCGCCATCTGAAGCGCTCAAGCGAACTTACCCGAACGCTGACCTCACCTTCGGGCCGGACTCTCTGATGCCGCGCCCGTTTGACGATCGGCTGTTGAAAACAGTCTCGGAAGCTGTGGCGCGGGCCGCCGGCAGGCGCAAACGCCGTGGCGTCACTCCAGCGCCGTAAACCGAACCACCATGCCCGGGTTGTTAAACAGCACGTAAAGCGCGCCGTCCGGGCCAATCTTCACATCGCGGATTCGGCCATAGCCTTTGAAAAGCGACTCTTCTTCAACGATCGTCTCTCCGTCCAAGGAGAATCGGAGAAGCTCTTCCCGCGAAAGGCTGCCCATAAGAAGATCGTTTCGCCAGGCCGGGAAACCATCGCCCGTCACAAAGTCGATGGCGCTGACCGCAAGGGCCGGCGTCCACTCGCGTACGGGTGGCGTCACGCCCTCCATCTCTGATACGGGACTGATCTCAGTGCCGTCATAGTTGACGCCGTAGGTCGCAACCGGCCAGCCGTAATTCGCGCCTTTCTCCAGAACGTTCAACTCGTCGCCGCCGTGGGGCCCGTGCTCGCTCGCCCAAATCGCGCCAGTCTCTGGATGTTGCGCCAATCCTTGAACATTCCGATTGCCTAGGGAGAAGACGGCCGACGCGACGTCGCCTTGCTCCTGAAACGGATTATCGCTCGGACGGGCGCCATCCCGGCGCACCCGGAAGACCTTGCCCGTCGGCGCCGCAGGGTCTTGAGAGGCCTCCGGCTGGCTCATATCGCCGATGCTAAAGTAAAGATCGGCATTCTTGTCGAAGAGCAGACGCCCGCCCCAGTGTTTGCTGTTTCCGACTTGAAATCTCTCAGGCGGCTGAAAGACCTGTTCAACATCGACCAACTGACGCTCTTCAACGCGAGCGCGCAGCACCCGCGTCATTCCAGGCGCTTCGACCTCGTTCGGGTCTTCTGAATGCGAGTAGGCAAGATAGATCCAGCCATTTTCCGCATAGTCGGGGTCCACGGCCACATCGAGAAGCCCACCTGTGGACGTCGCCAGGTCGACGTCCGGGACGCCCGAAATAGGCTGCGGATCGAGCGCGCCATCCACCATCCAATAGAGCCCGCCTGAATTCTCAGTGATCAACGCGCGCCTATCATCGACGAAGGCGATGCCCCACGGCTTCTCCAGCCCGCTTTCGACGAGCTTCTCCACCTTCAAGCGATAACTTCTTGTCGATAGTTCCTCCGGCAACGGATTTCCAACGCCTGGCGGCGTCGTTTGCGCATCCATTATGAAGGCGAAAACAGCGTCGACGCTCTCTTCGGAAAGCACATCATTGAAGCCCGGCATCCCGGCCGAGGGTATGCCGTTCAAAATGTTGTTGGTGATGGAAAAGCTATCGCGACCGTACATCCAGTCGGACTTAATGAGCGCCGTGGCGAGAGCGCCTTCGAGGCTCTTCCCGTGGCAACTCGCGCAATTGTCCGCATAAAGCGCGGCGCCGGACGCCATGTCGCCCGACGCCATGCCGCTGTGAGCCTCGTCGACCGCCTCGGCCATGGCATCAGCGCCAGTCGCCGCCTCTATTTTGGCTGGCTCGGCCGCTTGTTCTTGCGAGCAGGCGGCGATGAGAACGCTCAGCGCGCAGGAGGCGGCAAGAAAGACGCCCGCTCTCGTCACTCGGCGGCGCTCGCATTCTTATGGGCGGGCGCTATGAACGTCTGCATAATGTGTTTCACTTCCGCCGCCACTTCGCCTGGCTTGTAGATATCGCCGGTGAACACCACAACCATATCATACTCATCGAGTACGAAGATATCTTGACCGCCCCAACCGCGGGCGGCCGCGACGTCCGCAATTCCAAGATCGGACTCAATCCACATTTGATATCCGTAGCCGCTGGTTTCGCTCGCTGGGTTTTGCTGGCGGGTGGCCTCGTCCACGAAACCCGCATCCATCAGACGGGCATCGCCGAGGACGCCCCCGTCAAGATAGAGGCGCCCAAACTTCACCATGTCGCGCGGTCGCAGAAACAGCTTCCAGCCCCCTTGCGAACGGCCGTCGCTATGGGCCTCCCACGTAAAGTCGGATACGCCCAAGGGGCCGAACAGCTTCTCCTCCGCATAGGCCGACGCCGCCATCCCCGTGCGCGCCGAGATGACGCCGGACAAAAGATGCGAGCTGCCAGTATTGTAGAAGAAGGTCTCCCCCGGCGCGCTCACCATCGGTTCGCTCAAGATGTAGGCGACTGAATCCGGCGCGGCGTCCACGCGATCGAACGATCTCTCCGGGCCAAAATCCACCCACTTGAGGCCCGACGTCATCGTCAAGAGATGCCTGAGCGTGATGGGAGATTTCTCGCCGGTCAGCAAGTCGGCGTAGTCCGGCAAAATCTCCGACAACGGTTGATCGATGTCGCTCAGCACGCCCTCATGCAGCGCGATTCCGATAAGCGAGGCCGTGAACGTCTTCGTCGCCGATTGAAGATCGTGCCGCTTATCGGCGGCATAGCCGTTGTAGTACTGCTCAGCGACCAAGACGCCGCAATGTTGGACGAGAAAGCTGTCAATATGCGTCTCGTTTTCGTCAATCCATTGTACGGCCTCAGCGATCTTGCTGCGATCCAAATCACCCTCCGCGCAGGATGAGGCCGCGGGGCCTGCGCCGCCCCAACTGGCCCCAACGGCGAGCGCGGCCGCGAGCGCCCAAATCCATGCAGTGAAGGACTGACTTCGTTCACACATCATCCGCCTCGAAAACCAGCTCGCCGCCAATAAAGGTTCGCTTTGTTTGAACCTTATGGACGTCCGTAATTGGAACTTCATAAGGGTTGCGATCGATAACGATAAAATCCGCCATCATGCCGGGCGCGATCGCGCCTGCGCGCCCCTCTCGGCCCATTTGCTTCGCGCCGTTCACCGTGAAGAGGTCCAAAGCTTCTTCGATCGAGATCGCTTGCCCCGGAGAGATGCTCGCGTCGCTGCCGCCGGGGGCCTGGCGCGTCACCATCGCCTCGATCGCCGGCCACGGATTAACGGAAGGGACGACCGCCCAATCCGAACCGATCACAAGCAGAGCGCCGGATTTCATAAGATCCCTAATGGGCCACACGCGGCGCATGCGCGTCTCACCGATCTCGCGCCCAATATCGTCCATAATCGGCGACGGCATCCAAAGATAGGGCGAGACCTCGAACGT
>JBCDJH010000167.1:0-5542 GCA_038747965.1 Pseudomonadota bacterium | reverse complement strand
TGAACTTCGCCGATAACGGTCCGAAGCGGGGGCTGTTCAGCTTTGGGCGCGGCAAAACGCTATAGGCTGTGCGCATTTGAACGAAGCTTGGTTGGGACGTTGCGCCACGCGCCCCGTAATTAATATTACCTTTCAATGGCTTGAACGCACCCGACGCCTAGGCGAAAATGACAGCGCTCCCAGCGCTCCACAGAAATTATTTTAAGCCTAAAACTTTTTGGTTGACCGGTTTTAGCCGGTTTCCTAGCTTCTGATCATCCTAGCCAAGGGAGATTGGGCATGAAAATCGCGTGTTTGGGCGGTGGGCCGGCTGGTCTTTACTTCGCCATTTCGATGAAGTTGCGCCAACCAGACGTGGATATAACCATTTTCGAGCGAAATCGGCCAGGCGACACATTTGGTTGGGGCGTGGTTTTTTCCGACCAAACAATGACCAACCTCCAGCAGAACGATCCCCCAACAGCTGACGCAATCCTCAATGAACTGGCGCATTGGGACGACATCGAAGTCGTCGTCAATGACGCGGTGGAGCGTTCTGGAGGTCATGGGTTCTGCGGGATTGGGCGCAAGCGGCTCCTCCAAATCCTGCAAGATCGCTGCGTCGAACTGGGCGTTGAGATGAAGTTCGAAGTGGACGTCGAGCCAGAAGACCCCTCGCTTGCCGGTTATGACCTCATTATCGCGTCGGACGGGCTCAACTCCAAAGTGCGCAACAAGCACCAGGAGAAGTTCCGCCCTGACGTCGACATTCGCCGCAATAAATTTGTGTGGATGGGCACGCACAAACTCTTTGACGCGTTTTCCTTTATCTTTAAGGAAACCGAACATGGATGGATTTGGGCGCACGCGTATCAGTTCGACACGGAGACCTCTACCTTTATCGTCGAGTGCTCGCCGGAGACTTGGGACGGCTTCGGTTTCGGCTCAATGAGCCAGGAAGAAAGCTGTCGGCAGTGCGAAGAGATCTTCGCCGATCACCTCGACAATCATCCGCTTATGACAAACGCCAACCATATTCGTGGATCGGCGTGGCTGAACTTCCCGCGCGTGTTGTGCGAGAATTGGCATTTCGACAATATAATCTTACTCGGCGACGCAGCGCATACCGCGCATTACTCCATCGGGTCCGGCACGAAGCTCGCGTTCGAAGACGCGATCAAACTCGCCGACGTCCTGAGCGAGCCCGGTTTGGCGTTGCAAGATGCGCTGGGTCAGTACCAGGAAGAGAGAAGCGTCGAGGTCCTGAAGCTGCAAAGCGCAGCGCGCAACTCCACCGAATGGTTCGAGCATGTTGAACGCTACATTGGCTTTGAGACTGTGCAGTTCATGTACGCGCTGCTTACCCGAAGCCAGCGTGTCAGCCATGAGAATCTGCGAGTTCGCGATCCCGAGTGGCTGGCGAAGCTCGAAAGCTGGTTCGTAAAGGACACGGTGCGGGCGACCGATAACGCGCCGCCGCCGCCTATGTTCGCGCCGATGAAGCTTCGGGATATGGAGCTGACGAACCGGATCGTCGTATCGCCAATGTCCATGTATTCGGCGAAGGACGGCTTGGTGGATGATTTTCATCTCGTCCACTACGGGGCGCGGGCCCAGGGAGGCGCGGGCCTCCTTTATTCAGAGATGACGGACGTTTCGGCCGAGGGACGTATCACGCCTGGCTGCGCTGGGATTTACACGGACGAGCAAGAGCGCGCTTGGACGCGGATCGTCGACTTCGTGCACACACGATCAGACGCGAAGTTCTGTCTCCAGCTTGGCCATGCGGGACCAAAGGGGGCCACGCGCCTCGGTTGGGACGGTATGGATCAACCGCTCGCCGAGGCCGACGCCTGGCCGATTATGGCGGCGTCCGACGTCCCCTGGACCGATGCGAACCAACGGCCCCGCCCGATGACGCGCGCCGACATGGACTTGGTTCGCGATCAGCACGTGGCTGCGGCCGAGCGCGCCATCCGTTGCGGCTTCGACATGATCGAGCTGCATGCAGCACACGGATACCTTCTGTCGAGCTTCATCACGCCCGTTATGAATAAGCGGACGGATGAGTATGGCGGAAGCCTCCAGAACCGCCTGCGTTACCCCCTCGAGGTTTTCAAAGCGATACGGGCGATCTGGCCTGCTGAAAAGCCGATGGCGGTTCGTATCTCAGCCAATGATTGGATGGCGGATGACGGCGTAACGCCGGACGAGGCCGTTTTGATATCAAAGGCGTTCGCGGACGCGGGCGCCGACCTCATCGACGTGTCGGCAGGCCAAACAACGGTGGAGGCGAAGCCGGTTTATGGACGGATGTTTCAAACGCCGTTCGCAGACCGGATCCGGAATGAAGCGCAGATCGCAACCATGGCGGTTGGAAACATCTACGAGACGGATCACGCCAACTCCATTCTGGCTTCTGGCAGAGCAGATCTATGCGCCCTCGCCCGGCCGCATTTGATGGACCCGTTCTGGTCGTTGCGGGCTGCAGCGCAAGCCGGATTTGATGGGGTCGATATTCCTAAGCCGTACCTGACGGGCTTCGACCAAATGCAACGGAACCTGGCGAAGCAGGCCCAGGAAGCCGCCGCTCTGCGGGCATGACGTTCCTAAGCGGACGCCATGCGGTCGTAACCGGCGCGGGTGCCGGCATTGGCGCCGGGATCGCCAAGGCGCTGGGCGCGGCTGGCGCGCGCGTCACGCTGCTCGGGCGGCGCATTGACCGCCTGAAGCAGACAGCTGACGACGTTCCCGCCGCGCAAGCGCTCGCCTGCGATGTCGCCGACCCCTCCTCTGTGTCGGAGGCGTTTGCCGAAGCGCGCACCGGCTTTGGCCCGATATCTATCTTGGTCAACAACGCCGGTGTGGCGCCGTCAGCTCCCTTCGAAAAGACGCGTCTTGAGGACATCCAGAATGTCCTGGCTATCAATCTTGAAGGCGTTTTCCTCTGCGCGCAGGCGGCGATAAGCGATTTGAAGGCGGACGGAGCCGGACGCCTTATCAACATCGCCAGCACGGCGGGCCTGAAAGGCTATCCTTATGTCAGCGCCTATGTGGCCTCAAAGCACGCGGTGGTCGGGCTTACGCGGGCGCTGGCGCTTGAATACGCTCGAAAAGACGTCACTGTGAATGCAATATGTCCCGGCTTCACAGATACGGCGATCGTCGAGGCGTCGGTTGAGAACATCATCGACAAAACGGGGCGGAGCCGCGAAGAGGCTATCGCGAGCCTCGTTTCTAGCAATCCTCAAGGGCGGCTGATAAGCGTTGATGAAGTAGCGCAAACAGTGCTGTGGCTATGTCAGGACAGCGCTCGTTCCATCACGGGTCAAGCCATCGCGGTCGCTGGCGGAGAGGTTATGTAATGTCAAAGGGCGCAGTCATACAGCTCCATGAGAAACTGGGGGGCGCCCCGCTCTCAAAACAAGGCCTCCGCTTATGGCTGCGCCTTTTGACATGCACGCATCATATTGAGCGCAGCGTGCGGAGCAGATTACGCACAGAGTTCTCCACCACGCTTCCTCGTTTCGATTTACTGGCCGCGCTTGACCGGCAACCGGACGGCGCAACGATGAGCGAACTTTCCCAATATCTGCTGGTCTCCAACGGCAATATCACGGGCCTCGTCGCTCGCCTCGAAGTGGAAGGCCTTGTTGAGCGCACCCGATCAAAACAAGACCGCCGAACCAGCCGAGTGCGGCTGACAGAACGCGGCGTTCAAGCGTTCCAAGAAATGGCCGATGTCCACGCCGGGTGGATCGACGATATGCTGTCGGGACTGTCGCCGTCGGAAATCGACCTCCTGCTTGGTCTCCTGGGTAGGCTGAAGGAGTCTCTGTCGGATGCTCAGGCCAAGGAGGAAAGATAATGGACGCCGCCACCTTTCGCCCGACGCATTTCGATTGGGCGTTCGAAGACAATGTCGCTACGATCACCCTCAACCGGCCGGAGCGAAAGAATCCTCTAACATTTGAGAGCTATGCGGAGCTACGAGACTTATTCCGTACTCTCGTCTATGTGGACGACGTGCGGGCCGTTGTTCTCTCGGGCGCCGGCGGTAACTTCTCGTCGGGCGGGGATGTTCGCGATATTATTGGCCCATTGACCGAGATGGACATGCCGGCGTTACTTCGCTTTACGCGAATGACCGGCGATCTGGTGAAGGCGATCCGGGGCTGCCCGCAACCGGTTGTGGCGGCTATTGAGGGCGTCAGCGTCGGCGCAGGGGCGATGCTCTCGCTGGCGAGCGACTTGCGGTACACGGCTCCAGGATCGAAGACGGCGTTCCTTTTCACCAAAGTTGGGTTGGCGGGCTGCGACATGGGCGCGTGCGCCCTCTTGCCGAGAGTTATCGGGCAAGGCCGCGCCAGCGAACTCTTGTTCTTCGGCCGCTCCATGAGCGCTGAAGAAGGTGAACGCTGGGGCTATTTCAACGCGATTGTCGAAAGCGGCGTCCTAGACGAGGCGAAGGCCGTCGCGGCGAAGCTCGCGAAGGGTCCGAACTTCGCGCACGCCATGACCAAGAACCAACTCAACATGGAGTGGGACATGAGCCTCGACGGCGCGATTGAGGCCGAAGCCCAAGCGCAAGCCATCTGTATGAAGACGAAAGACTTTGAGCGCGCCTACAGAGCTTTCTTGGCCAAAGAGACGCCAGTCTTTGAAGGAGACTAACGATGGCCGACCGCACCTTTCTGGATTGGCCCTTCTTCGAAGACGCCCATAAGGCTCTGGCGCACGAGCTGGAAGCGTTCTGCGAAAAAGCAATCGCACCGCTTGCGAACGAACCACACGAGGATGACGCAGCGCTGGATCGACTGTGCCGCGAGATTGTCGGGCGCCTTGGCGAGGCCGGCTTCACCCGATACGCCGTGCCCCGCGAGTATGGGGGCGCGACTGAAACGCTGGACGTACGCTCCCTATGCCTCATTCGCGAGATTCTCGGCCGATACTTTGGTCTGGCTGATTTCGCCTTCGCCATGCAGGGCTTAGGGTCTGGGGCGATATCCCTGTTTGGTTCGGAGGAAGTAAAACAAGCCTACCTGCCGGGGGTCGCTCGCGGCGAGAAGATCGCCGCCTTTGCGCTCTCAGAGGCCGAAGCGGGATCAGACGTTGCAGCCATGGCGACGGAGGCGACGGCAAGCGGGAATGGCTTTCAGATCACCGGACAGAAGACCTGGATTTCGAACGGCGGCCTCGCGGATTTTTATACCGTGTTCGCACGAACGGGCGAGCAACCGGGCGCCAAGGGTCTGTCGGCTTTCGTCGTCGATGCTGACACTGACGGCCTCAGCGTCGAGGAGCGCATACCCGTAATGGCGCCGCACCCGCTTGCGACGCTGAAGTTTGACGGCGTAACCGCGCCGGGCTCCCATAGATTGGGAGAAGGGGGAGACGGCTTCCGGATCGCCATGGCGACGCTCGATATCTTCCGCTCGACGGTTGGGGCGGCCGCGTTGGGTTTTGCGCGCCGGGCGATGGATGAAGCGGCCCAGCGCGCTTCGTCCAGGCGACTTTTCGGTGCGCCGATGAGTGATCTGCAACTGGTGCAGGCGCAGATCGC
>JBCDJH010000166.1:0-5574 GCA_038747965.1 Pseudomonadota bacterium | reverse complement strand
TTGCTGGTGTTCTTCATGGTGGCGGGGGCTATCGACCGTCCCGATCCGATTGACGTAACAACGCCGCAGTCGGAGAGCGAACAAGCCGGAAACATCGAAGACGTCGTTATACTGATTGGGCCCGATGGCTCAGTGGCGTTTCAAGGCGAGGTCATGCCGACGGACCCGGCGCTCGTGCAGATGGCGACATTGTGGTTCGCGGTGCGGCCCGATAGCTCGATCCAGCTAAAAGCGGACGCCGACGCCGACGCCGCGCGGGTGATTGAAGTGATGGAGTTGCTGCGAGAAGCCGGCGCTCAGTACCTTGTGCTGTTGACCGTCGGCGGCGAGGCGGCGCCGTGATCGCCCGCGGTAGCGAACTCGGGAGCGGCCTCGATCCGGCGTACGGAGATGTCCGCCCGCCGGCCCCAAGTTGGAAAACGTGGGCGGTGGGCGGACTGCTTGCGGCCCTCGTCCATATCGGCGCAGCGGTCCCATTTCTTGCGCCGCCGCCGCAACCGATCGATACCGCCGGCGGCGACAGCGACCCGGGCATCCCCGTGCGCCTCGCGCCTCTCGTCGCGCCGCCCGAGGCGGTGGAGCCGCCGCCTGAACCGGAAATTGTCGAAGAAGAGGTCATTGAAGAGCGCGCAGAGGACTCGCCTCCCCCCGCGGCCCCGGCCGCCCCCCGGGAGACGCCAGATCTGCCGGACATCCGTCCAAAGGCGATACCGGACCTGTGGTCAGGCGCGGGCGCCGGCGGTCTTCCGCTTGAGGATTATCTGGCGCTGGAAGATTGGCTTGCGGAATCTCGCCAGCGCATTCTCGCGGGCCTCGTTTATCCTGTCGAAGCCCGCAAAGCCGCGTTGGCGGGCCGCGCCCTTCTCGTGATCGTCGCCGATCGTGACGGAAGAATTGTCGATTGGGGATTTACGACGCCAACCGGCGAGCCGATCCTAGACCAGGCGGTCACGCGGGCCATACGCCGTACACGGCGTCTTCCACGCATTCCGGAAGAGACGCCTTACGAAGTTCTCTCGTTTAATCTCACCGTTCGTTTTGAACTTGTGTTCGCCGGACGCGATGCAGAACGCTTCGCGCCTCCGCCAAGCGCCGATAGCGACGCGAGCGCGCCGCCTCAACCAGCCGCCACTGGCTTGCCAGTCGCGCAAATCAGCGCCTGCGCCGGCCAGGCCGCCCAACTTGTACAACGCCGGGCGGCGATCGCTGATCGACGCCAACAGCTGGAAGCCCTGCGCGGCGACTATGAACGCCAAGCGCTCCGTTACCAGCGGGACAATCGACCAGCCCCGCGCCGCGTTGAACGCATGCTGGACGACTACAATTCCGGCGTAGACGCGTTTGAGGCGGCGATCGCCCAGTTCGACGCGCAGGTGGCAACCTACTCCGCCGCCTGCGGCGCCGGCTCGGCGACGTATGAGAACTTCGCGGCCGCCTGTGCACCCTATGTGGCGTCCGGCAACCCCTACTGCGAGGCGTTTACGGATCTTTGGACGCGTTTGAGGGGGGCCGCGCAGTAAGGACGGGTAAACAAGATCTCACACTCCGTCCGTTCGCTTTCTGCGCCGGCTTTGTCGATCAGGTAAAGACATATGCGCCGGGAGCGGCCGGTAGGTCAGACGTGGTCGGCAGCGTGTTTGACGCAACATCCGCTCGCTGGGGCGTTTGCGCCGGCGCCTTCTCGTTAGAATGCTCCGTAAGCCACACGATCCAAGTCGGCCACCACGAGCCGTCGATCCGAGGCGCGCTCGACGCCCAATCGTCGGCGCCGACGAAATGGTCAAGATCCTTCTTCGTCATCACTTGATGGGCCCCTCGCCCGCGAGAGGGCGGGTTGACGATCCCTGCGTTGTGGCCGCCGCTCACGAGCGCGAACGTGACATCGGTATCCGCAAACAAGTTGATTTTGTAGACGGATCGCCAGGGAGCCACGTGGTCTTTTTGCGTGCCCAGCGCAAAGATCGGCGCTCGAATATCTGAAATGGCGGCCGGCCGGCCGTCAACTTCAAACCGGCCTTGCACAAAATCGTTGTGGAGAAACAACCGCCGTAAATACTCCGTATGCATTCTCCGCGGCATTCGGGTCGAATCGGCGTTCCACGCCAAGAGATCGAACTGCGCTTCCTCTTCGCCAAGCAGGTAGAGTTGTTGCAACCGTCGCCAAACGAGTTCCCGCGGGCGCAGCAGCTTAAAGGCGCCGCTCATTTGGTCGGCGTCCAGAACGCCGCGGGAGGCCATGGAGGCTTCTAAGAGCTCAAGCTGGGCCTCGTCGATGAAGAGACCGAGAGGCCCTGGATCTCGAAAGTCTGTCTGCGCCGCAAGCAGAGTAATGCTTGCGATCCGATCGTCGCCGTCTCGGGTGAGCGCAGCCGCGGCGATCGACAGAAGCGTTCCGCCGAGACAATACCCAACCGTGTGGATAGGGCGCCCTGGACGAAGGCTTGAGACCGCATCCAATGCGCTCAACACGCCTCTGGTTCGATAGTCGTCGAAGGACAGATCAGCGTCCTCCGATGTCGGGTTTCTCCAAGAGATCATAAAGACGGAGAAGCCGGCTTCCAAAAGATAACGAACCAGCGAGTTCTCCGGCGACAGATCCATGATGTAGTATTTCATGATCCACGCCGGCGTGATGAGGATTGGCTCCGCGTATTCGCCGCCGCCGGTCGGCGCATAGTGGATGAGTTCAATAAGGTCATTGCGATAGACGACAGAACCAGGCGTCACGGCCAAATTCTCGCCGACGGCGAACCCGTCATCCTCCGTATCGCGACCGGTTGGCGAGATTTGCTCCGACATGTCGCGCATCAGCCGCGTCCAGCCCTTTAGCAGGTTGCCGCCATATTCATCGACCGTACGCTGTACGGCGTCCGGGTTGGTGAACAGAAAGTTCTCAGGGCGCCATGCGCCAAGGACTTGATGGGCGGCGAAGCGCACGAGATCCCGGTGATGGGGCGAAACGCCGGGAACAGAGGAGGCGGCGCTGTCCACGAGATGGTCGGCCGCGTCAAACGCCTTTACCAGCGCGCGACGTTGCTTGTTGAAGAGCGGCTCGGACCGACGCGCCGTTTCCGGCGCGCTTCCGTAGAACGGCGAGCAATCCAGCCAGAATTCGCGCGCGATGGCGGATGCCTGAGCGGCCAGTTTGGAGCTGACGCCCGGCGCCGCCGAGAGGTGCAGCGTCCAATCGAACCAGGCTGTGGCGACAGCGAGGGGCGAAACGCCGCCTGTGCCGTTCGCCAAGGCGAACATGATGAAGTCGTCGACCAACTCGGCGACGGACGGCGTCTGCGACGCCGCCGCGTCATCGCCGGTCCCTGAACCAGCGCGGCCGCGCTCCCCCATCGGCGTAATGGCGTCCATGCAAGTGTCCTCTTAAGTCGTTGAGGTTTGAAGAGGGCCGCTGGGGCGCTGAGCGCGCCAGCGATGAAGCGCTTTGTGCAGCTCTTCCGCCGCAAAGAAGAAGAGCGCTTTGGCGACGAGGCCGAAGAACATCGCCGGCGTAATCGGGCTAACGTCTAAGATCGAACGCAGGCCCGGCGTCTGCATCGCCAGGAGGTGAATGAGCAGCGCGGCCGGGGCGGCGACGCTCAAAAACGGATTCCGTTTAAGGGGCATCCGGAACAACGACTGCGTCTCAGACCGGCTGGACAACGCATGGACGTTCCCAAACAAGACCATCAGCAAGAGGGTGACGTTCCGTGCGGCGTCTATATCAGCGCCGCCGCGCATGGATGTCCAGAACACCAGGAAGGCCAGCGCGCCCATGGTCGATCCAGCGACAAGAACGTGTTCTATCACGTGGCGCTCAAAAATCGGCTCCGAAGGATCGCGCGGTGGGCGGTTCATTTCGCCTCCCTCTTTGGGCTCAAACGCCAGAGCCACATCTTGCAGGCCGTTCGCGACGAGATTGAGCCATAAGAGCTGGATCGCCGTGAGCGGCATCGGCAACCCCGCCGCGGCCGACAAGAAGAACAGGAGGATCGCCGAGAAGCCGGTCGCCACCAACAGCGAGATCACTTTTCGGATGTTGTTATAGACAATGCGGCCTTGTTCCACGCCGGCCACGATGGACGCGAAGTTATCGTCCGTAATGATGAGATCGGCGGCTTCCTTGGCGACATCCGTTCCGGATTTTCCCATGGCGACGCCGGCGTTGGCCCGCCGCATGGCGGGCGCGTCGTTCACCCCGTCGCCTGTCACAGCGACGAAATGGCCGTTGTTGATCAGCGTATCGACAATGCGTTTCTTCTGAACGGGCTCAATACGGGCGAACACGCGGGCCGGCAGAATAAGCTCCCGCAAAGCGGCGTCGCCCTTGGCCTCAGCCTCGCGCAGCATCGGCCCGGTGACGATCGGCGCATCGGCGCCGCACAAGCCCAACTCCGCGCCAATCGCGCGCGCCGTCGCCGGGTGATCGCCAGTGACCATGGCCACCTCAACCCCGCCCGCCCGGCATGTCTCGATCGCGGCCTTGGCCTCGGGACGGATGGGATCGATCATCGCCACCATACCGAGGAAGACCAGGCCATCGAGATCCGCGTCGCTTTCTGTGGCCGCCCGCAGCCGTTTCGCAAGCGCGATCAGCCGATAGCCGCGGCCGGCGAGGTCGTTGAACTGAGCTTCAATCGACGCGCGATCGATGGGTTCCGGCCCGTCCTCTCCCATCATTTGAGTCGAGCCCGCGAGGATCTTCTCCGGGCTGCCCTTCACATAGAGCGTGAGGCTGTCGCCGTCGGCGTTGAAGCTGCCGCTGAAAGCGCGTTCGGACTCGTATGGGATCAGCTTCCGCTGGGCGTGACAGGCCCTCGTCTCTTCCAGAGACAGACCAAATTTCTTGGCGAAAACCAGAAAGGCGACGTCGACAATATCGCCGTCGGCCGCCCACTCGCCGCCTGCGTAATCCAGCCGACTTTCATTCGCGAGCACCCCGGTGACGCACAACTCCCGCAGCTGATCCAGCGCCTCGCCGTCGATCGCGCCCGGCGCGACGCCAGCGCCCCGCGCGGTGTATTCGCGCCCCGTCGGCAGCACGGCGAGCTGGATCGTCAGCTCATTAACGGTCAGAGTTCCCGTCTTGTCGGAACAGATAAAGGTGCAGGAGCCGAGCGCCTCCACCGCCACCAGCTTCCGGATAATGACGTTCTCCAACGCCATGCGCCGCATGCCGATGGCGAGCGCGACGGTGAGCGCGGCCGGCAACCCTTCTGGAATTGTCGAAACAGCGAGGCCGATGCCCATCATCACCATGTCGGCCCCGCCATACCCGCCGCGCAAAGCCATGAAGGCGATGAGAAGAACAATGGCGACCAGGATGGCGCCAGCCACCTGATAGGTGAAACGGCGGATCCGGATGAGAAGCGGCGGCTCCGAAATGCGTCGCTCAGCGACATGGCTGGCGATATCGCCAATCTCCGTGCGCAAGCCGGTGTTCACCGCGATGCCCCTGCCCCGTCCGCGGGTGACGACGCTGCCGGCGAAGCAGGTGTTTCGACGGTCGGCTAAGGGCGCGTCGGGCGGCGCGTCCGCGGCCCAGTCCTTCTGAATTGCGAAGGATTCGCCCGTGAGCATGGA
>JBCDJH010000165.1:0-5603 GCA_038747965.1 Pseudomonadota bacterium | reverse complement strand
ATAGGACGGGGCCGCGCCCGGCGCGCGCCCTTCGCGGCCGGAGCGACCGCCCTCCGGTCCCAGATTTAAGTGAAGCCTATGAAAGTCACCATTGAACGCTCCGTGTTTCTCAAGGCGCTTAGCCATGCGCAAAGCGTCGTGGAAAAGCGGAACACCATCCCCATCCTGGCCAACGTGTTGCTGCAGGCGGGCGACGGACGCTTATCGCTCACCGCCACCGACCTCGACATTGAGATCGTTGAATCCGCCCCGGCCGACGTCGCTGTCGAAGGCGCGGCGACAGCGGGCGCGCACACCCTTTATGAAATCGTGCGCCGGCTTCCCGACGGCGCCCAGGTGCGGTTGGAGCTGAATGGCGACGACCCGCAGCTGAAGCTCTCGGCGGGTCGGTCCGACTTCAAACTGTCCGTCCTCGCCAATGAGGATTTCCCAGTGCTGCCGGCGGACGATTTCGCCGTCACCTTCGCGGCGCCGGCGACGGCGCTCGCGCGCCTTATCGACAAATCGCGCTTTGCGATCTCCAACGAGGAGACGCGCTACTATCTGAACGGCGTCTATCTGCACGCAGCCACCGATGGCGAGACGTCGGCGCTGCGGGCGGTGGCGACGGACGGCCACCGGCTCGCCCGCGTCGACGCTGAACTGCCCGAAGGCGCGAAGGACATGCCGAGCGTCATCGTGCCCCGCAAGACGGTCCAAGAGCTGCGGCGGCTCCTCGACGACGCGGAGGACATCGTCAACATCTCCGTATCCGAAGGGAAGATGCGCTTCGCCTTTGGCGCCGTGGTCCTCACCTCCAAACTCATCGACGGCGCATTTCCGGACTATGGCCGCGTCATCCCCGAAGGCAACGACAAAACCCTTAAAGTGGAGGCCGCTGATTTCGCCAGCGGCGTTGATCGGGTGGCCACCATATCGGCAGAGCGCACGCGCTCCGTGAAATTTGGGCTGGATGCGGATCGTCTGCGGCTCACCGTCAATAGCCCCGAGAGCGGCAGCGCCTTTGAGGAGCTGCCCGCCGAGTACGATGGCGAGCCGTTGGAGGTGGGTTTCAACGCCAAATATCTTACCGACGTCGCCAGCCAGATCGACGGCGCGTCGATCACCCTGAAATTTGCGGACGCGGCCTCGCCAACGCTTGTCTTGGATGATGACGACCCGAATGCGCTTTATGTGCTCATGCCGATGCGCGTCTGACGCGGCGGGTGCCTGAACCAACATCGCCGCCGCTGGGTGTGCGGCGGCTGACGCTCACCAACTTCCGCTCCTATACGGCCTGCGCGATCGACTTCGATGGACGCCCGGTCGCCCTGCTCGGCCCCAACGGCGCAGGCAAGACAAACATTCTGGAGGCGATTTCGCTGTTCGCGCCGGGGCGCGGCCTGCGCTCCGCCGCGGCGACGGACCTGCCCCGGGAAGGCGGCGACGGCGGGTGGAGCGTAGCGGCCACATTGGAGACGGAGCTGGGGCCCCGCGCCCTTGGCGTCGGCCTCGATCCCGCGCGCGGCGAGCGGCGGCGTCTGCGTGTTGACGGGGAGACAGTTGGGCGCAGCAGCGCACTCGCCGATCTCCTGCGCATCTCTTGGCTCACCCCCGCGATGGACCGCCTGTTTGTCGAAGCGGCGGGAGATCGGCGCCGGTTCCTCGATCGCCTCACCCTCGCCCATGAACCCGCCCACGGCGCGGCGGCCTCAACCTATGAGCGCGCTATGCGCAGCCGGCAAAAGCTCTTGAACGAAGGGGGCGCTGACGCCGCTTGGCTGGCCGCTCTGGAGCGGCAAATGGCTGAGACGGGCGTCGCGCTCGCGGCCGCCCGGCGCGACTTCGCCCAGCGCCTGCAGGCGGAAATCGACCAGCAACCCGAAGGGCCCGTCCCCCATGCCGACATCGCCATTGAAGATGAATGGGGCGCGGCCCTTGGAACCGCAGGCGGCGCCGCCCAAGTAGAAGATGCGCTCGCCGAGGCGCTGGCGGAGATGCGCCCTCGGGACACCGCGGCGAAGCGCGCTTTGCGAGGACCGCACCGGGCCGACTTTACCGCGCGCCACCGGCTCAAGAACGCGCCCGCCCGGCTGTGCTCCACCGGCGAGCAGAAGGCGCTGCTTGTCGGAATCATGCTCGCCCATGTTCGTTTGCTGCAAAAAACGCTATCAAGGACCGTTGCGGTGGTTCTCTTGGACGAGGTCGCCGCCCACCTCGACGCCGACCGGCGAACGGCCCTATTCGATGAGATATGCGGCTTGGGCGCCCAGGCCTTCATGACCGGCGTTGAGTTCAGCCTTTTCCAGGAGCTGGAGGGGCGCGCGCAAGTGCTTCGCGTGGCGGATGGCGGCGTTTCGGCGGCTTAGCGCT
Source organism: Pseudomonadota bacterium (assembly GCA_038747965.1). Lineage (GTDB taxonomy): Bacteria > Pseudomonadota > Alphaproteobacteria > Caulobacterales > Parvularculaceae > JBCDJH01. The sequence continues at coordinate 3,251 of JBCDJH010000165.1, read as the reverse complement.
GGCGGCTGCGTTAGGCGGCGAACCCCGCCGCTGGGGATAGGATTTGACAGGCGCGACGGGCGATGGCCCTCACCGCGCCCGCGCTGGGGATGGCGTGAAAGACGCACGAGGACAGAAGAGAATGGCCGAAGTACAACGGGATGACGGCGAGTACGGTGCCGACGCCATTAAGGTGTTGAAGGGGCTCGAAGCGGTCCGCAAACGCCCGGGCATGTATATCGGCGACACCGACGACGGCTCGGGCCTTCACCACATGGTCTACGAGGTCGTCGACAACGCCATCGACGAAGCGCTCGCCGGCTATTGCGACGAGGCCGTCATCACCTTGAACGAAGATGGCTCGGTGGGCGTCACCGACAACGGCCGGGGCATCCCGGTGGAAATCCACCCCGAAGAAGGCGTCTCCGCCGCTGAGGTCATCATGACCCAGCTGCATGCGGGCGGAAAGTTCGATTCCAACTCCTACAAAGTCTCGGGCGGACTGCACGGCGTCGGCGTCTCGGTGGTGAACGCGCTATCGGACTGGCTAGAGCTGCGCATCCGCCGCGGCGGGCGCTCTTACTTTATCCGCTTCGAACATGGCGAGGCCGTCGCCCCCCTGGAAGATGTGGGGCCGACCGACGATGGGACGGGGACGGAAATCAAATTCTTCCCGTCCGCCTCCATCTTCTCCAGCATTGAATTCGACTTCGACACGCTGGAGCGACGCCTGCGCGAACTCGCCTTCCTCAATTCAGGGGTGAGCGTCGTCCTGCGCGACCATCGCCGGATGGAGAAGCGCGAGGAGCGCATGGCCTATGAGGGCGGACTCACCGCCTTCGTGAAATATCTGGACGCCTCGAAGACCGCCCTCATTCCCGAACCCATCACCCTTCAGGCGGAGCGGGACGACATCGTCATCGACGTCGCTATGTGGTGGAACGACGGCTACCATGAAAAAGTCCTTTGCTTCACCAACAACATCCCGCAGCGGGACGGCGGCTCACACCTCGCCGGTTTCAGAGGGGCGCTGACCCGGGTCGTCAACGCCTACGCCCAGTCCTCTGGTCTGGCGAAGAAAGAGAAGGTCACGCTGTCCGGCGACGACTCGCGGGAAGGGCTCACCTGCGTCCTCTCCGTTAAGGTGCCGGACCCGAAATTCAGCTCCCAGACGAAGGACAAGCTCGTCTCGTCCGAGGTGCGCCCGGCCGTTGAAGGCGCCGTCGGCGAACGCCTCAGCCAATGGTTTGAAGAGCACCCGAACGAGGCGCGCTCCATCGTCCAAAAAGTCATCGAAGCCGCCGCCGCCCGCGAAGCCGCTCGTAAGGCGCGCGAGCTTACCCGCCGCAAGGGCGCTTTCGACATCGCGGGCCTGCCCGGCAAACTCGCCGATTGTCAGGAGCGGGACCCGGCCAAGTCCGAGCTGTTCCTGGTGGAGGGCGATTCCGCCGGCGGCTCCGCCAAGCAGGCCCGGAACCGGGAGAACCAGGCGGTGCTCCCTTTACGGGGCAAAATCCTCAATGTGGAGCGCGCCCGCTTCGACAAGATGCTGTCGTCCAACGAAATCCGCGCGCTGATCACAGCCCTTGGCGCCGGCATCGGCCGGGACGATTTCGACATCGAGAAGCTGCGCTACCACAAGATTATCATTATGACGGATGCGGACGTGGACGGTGCCCATATCCGGACGCTGCTGCTCACTTTCTTCTATCGCCAGATGCCGGAGGTGATTGAGCGCGGCCATCTCTTCATCGCCCAGCCGCCCCTCTTCAAAGTGACGCGCGGCCGCTCCGAGCGCTACGTCACGGACGAGCGCGAGCTGGAGGACTATCTCTTGTCCGAAGGCGCAAGGGACGCCGCGCTGCAGCTGGCGGACGGCGAGCAAATCGCCAGCGACGACCTTTTGAGCGTCGCCGACGACGCCCGCGCGGTGCGCGCAGCGCTCGACGCGTTTCCGCAGAAGTACCCGCGGACCCTTCTTGAGCAAGCCGCCCTCGCCGGCGCGTTTGCGGGCGCGGACGCATCCGAAGACGCCGCCAGCGCCATCGCCGCACGGATGGACGCACTCGAAGAAAGCTTTGAGCAGGGCTGGCGGGGCTCCGTCGTTGACGGCGGCTACCTCCTGGAGCGGGAGCTGCGCGGCGTGCGCGAGGCTCTCGCTCTTGACGCAGAACTTTTGGCGAGCGGCGACGGCGCACGGCTCCACCGCGCAGCGGCCAAACTGCTCGACATGTTCGCAAAGCCCGCAGCGCTCATCCGCAAGGAAGAGGAGACGCCGATTTTCGGGCCGCGCGGCCTCATCGACGCGCTCATGGAGGCCGGCCAAAAAGGCGTCGCGCTCCAGCGCTATAAGGGCCTCGGCGAGATGAACCCCGACCAGCTTTGGGAAACGACGCTCGACGAAAACGCCCGGGCGCTCCTGCAAGTGCGCATCCAAGAAGGCGACCTCGCCGACGACATGTTCTCCAAACTCATGGGCGACATCGTCGAGCCGCGCCGGGAATTTATCCAGGACAATGCTCTAAACGCCGAACTGGACGTATAAGCGATGGAGGCCAAGCTGGCCCATTAGGAGCATGTATGTCCGATGCCGCAAACCCGGCGGAGGCGCCTAGCGCCGCCGCAGGAGACGAGCAGCCCACCGCTGGGGGGTACAGCAAGGCCGAACGGCGCTTCGTTCTGGCGGCCTCGGTGCTCGGCTCCTCCATGGCCTTTATCGACGGCACGGCCATCACGCTCGCCCTGCCCGCCATTCAGGCGGACCTGGGCGCGACGCTCGGCCAAATGCTTTGGGTGTCCAACGCCTACACGCTCTTTCTGGCCGCGCTGATCCTCGTCGGCGGCGCGTTTGGGGACATTCTCGGCCGGCGCGGGGTGTTCGCGGTGGGGGTCGGGCTCTTCGCGCTCGCCTCCATGGGCTGCGCGATGGCGCCGAGCCCAGAGTTCTTGATCGCCGCCCGCGCGATTCAGGGCGTGGGCGCGGCGCTTTTGACGCCGCTTAGCCTCGCCCTGGTCTCCTCCGCGTTTCCAAAATCCATGCGCGGCGGGGCCATCGGAACCTGGGCCGCCGCCTCGGCGTTGATGACGGCGCTTGGGCCGCCGCTCGGCGGCTGGCTCGCAGAGACAATTTCCTGGCGCTGGATCTTCTTCATCAACCTACCGCTCGCGGCCGCGACGATCGCCATCATCTACGTCTTCACGCCCCGCACCGAGCCCGTGGGCGAGGACCGCTCGATTGATTGGATCGGCGCTTTTTTCGCCGTGGCGGGCCT
>JBCDJH010000164.1:0-5636 GCA_038747965.1 Pseudomonadota bacterium | reverse complement strand
TCTGACATTCGTCAGTTTAGAGGCCGCAAACGGCTCTAAATCTTTGTTTGCGCGAATTGCGGACGCGAAACCGGTGAGCCACTTTAGCTGCAATTCGCTTTACAGCCCTAGTACGTCCCGCATGCTGTAGAGGCCAGGCGCGCGGCCGGCCTTTAGCCAGGCCGCCGCCCTCAGCGCGCCTTTGGCGAAAAGATCGCGGTTCAGCGCCCGGTGGGAAATCTCAACGACCTCGTCGTCGCTGGCGAACAAGACCGTGTGGTCGCCGAAGACGCCGCCGCCGCGAAGGCTCGCGAATCCGATCTCGCCGGCCGCGCGGGGCGGGGCGATGCCGTCGCGGCCCCGAACGGAGGCCTTGGCGAGGTCGACGCCGCGGCCTGCCGCCGCCGCCTCGCCGAGGAGCAGCGCGGTGCCGGATGGCGCGTCCACCTTGCGCCGGTGGTGGGTCTCTGAGATTTCGATATCGAAGTCGGGGCCGAGGCTCGCCGCGGCCTGCTCCACAAGCGCGGCGATGAGGTTGACGCCAAGGCTCATATTCCCGGATTTCACGATTGCGGTCTTCGCGGCCGCCTTGGCGATTTCGTCCGTCTCTTCGGGCGTGAAGCCGGTGGAGCCGATGACGAGCGCAGCGCCTGTCTCCGCCGCCGCGCGCGCATGGGCGATGCTGGCGGCCGGCGCTGTGAAATCGATCAGGATGTCGCCGGGCGTTGGCGTCCATGTGGAGGCCACCGCAACGCCGAGGGGCGCCGCGCCGATCAATGCGCCGGTGTCCACGCCCGCCACCTCCGCGTCCGGCCGGTCAAACGCGGCGGCGATGCGGTAGGCGGCGTCCGCCTGGGCGGCTTTGAGCACGGTGCGTCCCATCCGGCCGCCCGCGCCAGCGACCGCTATGGCGATTGGCTCCGCGCCGCTGGTCAATGCTCGCGCACCTTGTCCCAGAACGTCTTGGCGCGGTCGAAAAAGCTCTGGGTTTCGGCGCACTGATTGTCGCCGCCTTCTTCCGCGAACTCGCGCAGCAACTCTTTCTGACGGGCGTTCAGTTTGACGGGCGTCTCCACAGCAAGCTCGATGAACATGTCGCCGCGCTCTTCTGTTTGCAGGGCGCTCATGCCTTTACTCCGCAGACGGAACCTCCGGCCGCTTTGCGCGCCTTCCGGCACCCGCACTTTGACGCGTCCGCCATCGACTGTCGGCGCTTCGATTTCGCCGCCAAGCGCCGCGGTGACGATGGAAACGGGCATACGGCAATAAAGATCGCGCCCGTCCCGTTCGAACAGATCATGCTCGGCGATGGAAATGAAAATGTAGAGATCGCCGTTGGGCCCGCCATTGCGGCCCGCCTCGCCTTCGCCCGAGACCCGGATGCGCGTGCCTTCTTCGACGCCCGCCGGCACATCGACCGAGAGCGTCCGTGTCCGCTGCACACGTCCTGCGCCGTCGCAGGCTGGGCACGGATCGCTGATCACGCGGCCTGTCCCGTGGCAGGTTGGGCAGGCGCGCTCAATTGTAAAGAACCCTTGCGTCGCCCGCACTTTGCCGAGCCCGCCGCATGTGCGGCAAACAGTGGGGGAGGAGCCTGGCCGCGCGCCGGTCCCCTCGCATACCTCGCAGGTGACTTTGCCGGGGACGTCGATTTCGGTCTTCTTGCCGTGGAACGCCTCTTCGAGGGTGAGTTCCAGATTGTAGCGTAAGTCGGCGCCGCGGCCGCGCGATTGGCCCCGGCGCGAGCCCATGAATTCGCCAAAGAGATCGTCGAAGACGTCCGAAAAAGAGGCGGAGGAAAAGCCGCCAAACCCGGCCCCCGCGCCGCCGCCTGCGCCATTCTCAAATGCGGCGTGCCCGAACCGATCGTAGGCGGCGCGTTTGTCGGCGTCGCTCAATACGTCGTAGGCTTCGCCAATTTCCTTGAATTTCAGTTCGGCGTCTTCGTCGCCGGGATTGCGGTCGGGATGATACTGCATCGCCAGTTTGCGGAACGCGGACTTCACCGCGCCCGCATCGGCGTCCCGGCCGACGCCAAGAGTCTCGTAATAGTCAGCTTTCGACATAATGTCAGAAACCTAAATGGCGGCCCCTCAGCTCATCCCTGCGGCGGCCATGTTCCCAGCCGTCCGCCCGCCGCTCTCCATTTCAAATAATCTCGCCCCTCTCGCCTGAGGCGGAAGGGCGAAAGAGCGCCTCAGCCAAACTGCTAGGGCGCCCCGTCAACGGATGGTCTTACGACTTCGGTTGCTCGTCGACTTCTTCAAAATCGGCATCGACCACGTCGTCAGATCCAGGCTCGCCGCCGACGTCCGGCGTCTCATCATCGCCGCCCGCTTGGTCCGCCTTATACATGGCTTCGCCCAGCTTCATGGAGGCTTGCGCCAGGGTCTGCGTCGCGGCCTTGATCGCGTCGAGGTCGGTTTGCTCCAGGGCTGACTTCAGGCCTGCGAGCGCCTCCTCAATCGCCGTCTTATCGGCTGGCTCCAGCTTGTCGCCGTTCTCCGCCAAGGTCTTTTCGGTGGAGTGGGCGAGCGCCTCGCCTTGGTTGCGGGCCTCCACCTCTTCGCGGCGTTTCTTGTCTTCTTCGGCGTGGCTTTCGGCGTCCTTCACCATGCCGTCGATCTCGTCGTCGGAGAGACCGCCAGAGGCCTGGATACGGATCGATTGCTCTTTGCCCGTCGCTTTGTCTTTCGCCGACATCGAGACAATGCCGTTGGCGTCGATGTCGAACGTCACCTCCACCTGGGGCACGCCCCGGGGCGCGGGCGGAATGCCGATGAGGTCGAACTGACCGAGCAGTTTGTTGTCGGCCGCCATCTCCCGCTCGCCCTGGAAGACGCGGATGGTCACGGCGTTTTGATTGTCTTCCGCCGTGGAGAACACCTGGCTCTTCTTGGTGGGGATCGTCGTGTTGCGCTCGATGAGACGCGTAAAGACGCCGCCGAGAGTCTCGATGCCAAGCGAGAGGGGCGTCACGTCCAGAAGCAGAACGTCTTTGACGTCCCCCTGCAGCACGCCGGCTTGGATGGCGGCGCCCATGGCCACCACTTCGTCCGGGTTCACGCCCTTATGGGGCTCCTTGCCGAAGAAGGTTTTCACCGTCTCCTGAATTTTCGGCATCCGCGTCATGCCGCCGACGAGCACGATGTCGTCGATTTCCCCGGCGCTGACGCCCGCGTCCTTAAGGGCGGCTTTGCACGGCTCCACCGTGCGCTGAACGAGATCTTCCACCAGCGCTTCAAGCTTGGCGCGGGTGATTTTCATGGTGAGATGTTTCGGGCCCGACGCATCGGCGGTGATGAAGGGAAGGTTCACCTCATATTGGGTGGTGGAGCTCAGCTCCTTCTTCGCCTTCTCCGCCTCTTCTTTGAGGCGTTGCAGCGCCAGCTTGTCCTTGCGCAGATCAATGCCTTGTTCTTTTTTGAACTCGTCGGCCATGTACTCGACGATGCGCAGGTCAAAGTCCTCGCCGCCAAGGAACGTGTCGCCGTTGGTCGCCTTCACTTCAAAGACGCCGTCGCCGATTTCCAGGATCGAGATATCGAAGGTGCCGCCGCCGAGGTCGTAGACGGCGATCCTGGACTTGGCGTCTAGCTTGTCGAGTCCGTAGGCAAGCGCGGCGGCAGTGGGTTCGTTGACGATGCGGATGACTTCGAGCCCAGCGAGTTCGCCTGCCTGTTTGGTGGCGGCGCGCTGGGCGTCGTTGAAGTAGGCGGGACCGGTGATAACGGCCTTGCCGAAGGGTTTTCCCATGGACTGCTCGGCGACCGATTTGAGATGGTGCAGAATGTCCGCCGAGACGTTGACGGGACAGAGGTCGAGCGTATTCGATCTGAAATTCCTCCCGGAGCCGATGAGGCGCTTGACGGACGTCACGGTGCGGCCTGGATCGAGGGACTGCTGACGGAGAGCGGCGGAACCGACGACAGGCTCGCCGTCCCCGGGATAGAAAACGGCGGACGGGGTGAGGCGGTTGCCATCGGGATCAGCGAGGAGGATGGGAAATCCGGAATCGACACAGCCCACGAGAGAATGAGTGGTGCCGAGGTCGATGCCGAGGATGGAGTCAGGCATTTTTCAGGGTATCACCCACCGCAGTGGAAGGCACGGACGCTGGTGAGGAATTTTTCGCCGGCAGGCATGAAGACCAGACGAGGCAAGGAGGGTCGTGGATTAGAATTTTTAGAAAACTGCCCGTTCTCCTTTTCTCCGCGGCAGGCGCTACGGGAGTCCGAAAAACTTTTTCCCTTTTGTCGCTTTTCCCCTAAGTTAGAGGCCTCGGGGGAGGGCAAGCGGCAGCGCTTCCGCCGACCGCCACACTCCGAATCAGCGAATGATCAGAACAGATTTCCGAATCCCTTGGCTTGCCGCAGTCGCGGCGATAGCCGTTTCCCTTTCCACGCCCGCCCTCGCTTTCCTCAACTTCTTCGAGGAAGACATGGAGAATGCACCGGACAATGAGGAACTTCGAGAGCAGGAGGCCCGGGCGAACACGCTTGTTCTGGAGGCGCAGGCCTTCGAGCGGGACGGGCGGACGGAGAAAGCCCTCGGCGCCTACAAGAAGGTCGTTGATATTTATCCGCTCACGACGAACGCGGCCCTTTCGCAGTACAAGACAGGGACGATCTACCAGAAGCTCGGGAAGTTCAAAAAGGCCTTCGACGCCTTCCAGAAGTTTGTCGAAAACTACAAGAGCAGTGCGGCCTTCAAAAGCGCCATTCAGTCGCAGTATGAGATCACGCGGATGGGGCAGCAAGGGACCTTCAAGGATTCGTTTCTGGGTATTCCGGTCAAACTCCAGCCGACCGAGTTGACGGACATGTACGGAAAGATCATCAAGAATGCGCCCTACTCGGAGTATGCTCCCTTGTCGCAGTTCGCTATTGCCGAGGTGTTGGAGGAAGCGGAAAAGCCTTACGAAGCGACGGAAGCTTACAAGCTCGTCGTCAAGAACTACCCGCGAAGCAAGCAGGCACCGGAGGCGCAGTTGCGCATTGGTCGCATCGGTGAGGACTCGTTGAATCGTGGTAGTCAGGACGCGGGGAACCTCGCGCAAACTCGTGAGGCCCTGGAAGACGTCCTCATCCAGTTTCCCGACAGCAACCAGGCTGCCGTCGCGCGGGAGCGTCTTGGGAGTCTCAGCGAACGGGAGACGAAGAAGCAGTTCGATGTCGCGGAATTCTACGAGAAGCAGGGCCGGCACCGGGCCGCGTTGATCTACTACGGGCGTGTTGCTTCCAATGGGAGCGGTGAATATGCGGCGCGGGCGCAGGAGAAACTGGACACCCTCGCTCCGGACGGGCCGGGTGACATCAAGAGTGACTTGAAGGATCAAGCGATTTGGGAGGGCGAACCGGACAAAGGGCTCAAGATGCCGAAAATGCCGAAGATCGCTTTTTGGAAGAGTGAAGATGGGGAGAGCGGCGATGCCGGACCGTCCCCACAGTATTACCCGGAAGGGGCCGATGCGGATTTGAATGCGGAGGAGTGGGCCGAGTTCGAGCGCCAGATTGCGGAAGGGGGCGAGATCGGCCGGATCGATAGTGCTGATCCTGCACCGGGAGTGGAAGCAGAAGAGGAAGGCGGCTTCTTCCGGATGCCGAGTGTTTCCCTTCGGCCTTGGAAGGGACGGGATGAAGAAGGCGCTTCCGCGG
>JBCDJH010000163.1:0-5651 GCA_038747965.1 Pseudomonadota bacterium | reverse complement strand
TGCGCGAATTGCGGACGCGAAACCGGTGACCCACTTTCGCTGCAATTCGCTTTAACGACGCGCGCCCAGCTGCTGCAGATATTGCTGCTGTTGCTCCGGCGTCATTGCACGGAACCGCATTTGCTCTTCCGACGTGAGGCGCAATCCCTCAATGGCCGGATCCGTCGCGCGCGCCGGTTGTGACCGAACGGCGCCGCCTTGAGCCGCCGTCTCCGCCGCTTTCTCCCTTTGATCCAGGAGCCGGGAGGCGGTGAGGGTGAGATTCGCCCGCTCCGCGCTTGGCAGACCGTCAAAGCTCTCCAGCGCGCGGGCGCGGAAGATGTTCCGCTGCCCGTCCACCAAACCCCGGTAGGAGCCGCCGCCGCTATAACGCCAGGCTGAGCGTTCCGCCGGCGAGTAAACGCGGTACTCGTAGCGCCGGCTATTTGTCATCTGCGCCCGCTGGCTCGGCCCCGCCGCAGCGTAAGCGCCGCGCGCCGTCGCCTGCATGGCGTCGCGCTGATAGGTGGTGAGACGCGCGTAAGTCCGCTCCGCCAACAGTTCGACAGCCAGCCTGTCTTCATCATTCAAACGGCGCAGGTCTGCGGCGAGGGCGCGCTCCTGCGACGGGGTCAAGCGCGTCGGCGGTTGCAGCGAATAGTTCGCCGTCGGGGCTGGCGTGGTTTCCCCGCCAACCGGCAGGCCTTGCTGTTGGCGTTGAAGCTTGTAGGCCTCCCACGCGGCGACGGGATCGCTCGGCAGGCCGTTGCCAGGCGTCGTGCCGCGCAGCTGCGCCCCGGCTTCCGGCGCCGCCATTAGCAGCGCGAGGCCGAGCGCCGCGCCGCCAATCCGTCCAATCTTAACTTGGGCCCTAGTCCGCACGCCGCACCCCCGTTGTCGCCGGCAAAATCGCCCGCGCTTTCAGTTCGAAAAATGACAGTCGAAGATTAAGAAATCAACGCAGGATCCGGCGGCCGACGGTTCTTTCCGGCCTTGAAGCGCGCCGCGCTTTGGCGTAGGACGCGCGTTCGAAATTCTTGAATAAAGCGAGACCAACGCCATGGCGGTTCCCAAGCGGAAGGTGACCCAGGCCAAGCGCGGCATGCGCAGAAGCCACGATAAGCTCGGCAAGGCCACCTACATCGAAGATAAAGACAGCGGCGAGCTGCGCAGGCCGCATCACATCGATCCGAAAACCGGTCGCTATCGCGGCCGCCAGGTTCTCGAACCGCAGGACGATTGATCGTGGGCCGTGGGCTCTGGCGCCGGTGCGCCGTCATCGCCCTCGCGGCCCTCGGCGCCGCTTGCAGCTCCTCCGCTACGTGCGACATCGGCGGCTCCAATTGCGTCAACCGCTGCTTTGAGGCGGATCTGCCGCCCGGGGCGCAGAATGACTGCGTGCGCCGTTGCGACGCGAGCCGAGAGGCCTGCGCCTCGCGTTACGGCCCGTAGGCGCGGGCCGCCGCCCAAGCGCGGCGCGAAAACCACCCAACTCTTCATACAGTGAGGACGCCATGACCGCGATCGTCGACATCATCGGACGGGAAATTCTCGACAGCCGTGGCAATCCGACCGTCGAGGTCGACGTGGTTTTGGAGGACGGATAGCTCGGCCGCGCCGGCGTGCCGTCCGGCGCCTCGACAGGCGCCCATGAGGCGGTTGAGCGCCGGGACGGCGACACGGCGCGGTTCGGCGGCAAGGGCGTGACGGAAGCCGTCGATGCGGTGAATACGGAGATTTTCGAAGCGCTATCCGGGATGGATGCGGAAGATCAAATCCGTCTCGACCGGCTGATGATCGAGTTGGATGGCACGGAGAATAAAGGCCGCCTCGGGGCCAACGCGATCCTCGGCGTCTCTCTCGCCCTCGCGAAAGCCTCGGCCGCCGCGGCGGGCGTCTCTCTCTATCGCTATATCGGCGGCGTCGGCGCGCGGTTGTTGCCGACGCCGATGATGAACATCATCAATGGCGGCGCGCACGCTGACAATCCAATCGACATTCAAGAGTTCATGATCATGCCGGTGGGCGCGGAAACCTGCGCCGACGCCGTGCGCATGGGCGCCGAAATCTTCCAAAAGCTGAAAAGCGGCCTGAAGGACGCCGGCCACAACACCAATGTGGGCGACGAAGGCGGCTTCGCGCCGGGCCTTCAGTCGACGGACGAGGCGCTCGGCTTCATTATGAAGTCGGTCGAAGCGGCGGGCTACAAACCGGGCGATGAAGTCACCATCGCCCTCGACGCCGCGTCCACGGAGTTCTTCGAAGGCGACGTCTACCACTTGGCGGGCGAGGACAAGAAACTCGGCCCGGAAGAAATGGCGAAATATCTGGAGGACCTTGTCGGCCGCTATCCAATCGTCTCCATCGAAGACGGGATGGCGGAAGATGACTGGGACGGCTGGCGCGCGCTCACCGAAGCCGTGGGCGATCGCTGCCAGTTGGTGGGCGACGACCTCTTCGTCACCAACCCCGTGCGTCTCGCCCGCGGGATCGAACAAGGCTGCGCGAACTCCATCCTCGTGAAAGTCAATCAAATCGGTACGCTGACGGAAACGCTTGAGGCTGTGGAGATGGCGCACCGCGCCGCATACACTGCGGTGATGTCCCATCGATCCGGCGAGACGGAGGACGCGACCATCGCCGATCTCGCCGTCGCCGTGAATTGCGGACAGATCAAGACGGGCTCGCTCGCGCGCTCTGACCGTCTGGCGAAATACAATCAGCTCATCCGCATCGAAGAAGAGCTCGGCCCCGCCGCCGCCTATGCGGGGCGAGACGCGCTGAAAGTCTGACGACAACGGACCAAGGCTGCGGCCTCAACGAACGCGGTTAACGCCGCATTTACCTTTCTGCGCGATCCACCCTGGATGGGCGATCTTTGGCGATTGATGAAGTCGGCGTGCGTGCCGGCGTTGTTGTTGTGCGGCGGGGCGTATTTCGCCCATTACGCGTTGCACGGGGCGTATGGGCGGGGCGCAAAAGCGCTCTATGAGCGAGATATCGCCCACGCCGAGGCGGCGCTTGCCGACCTTGAAGCCCGCACGGCGGAGCTCGAAAAGCGCGCCGGCCTTCTCAAAACCACGGCGATCGATCCCGACATGCTGGACGAGCGCGCCCGCGCGTTGCTCGGCTACGCCCATCCTGAGGACATCATCGTGCCTCTGAACCGCCCGAACGCCCTGCGTCCCGCGCCTACCAACTAAGCGGTTTTGAGCGCTTAGCGACTCCCTTCGATCTGGTGGTGAATTGTTGCGCTGCGGCAGGCGAATGCGCTTGTCGGCGGCCGTCGCTCTTCCTACAACCAAAGTCGCATGGACATTTTTGGAGTTCTCTCACGCGCCCTGCGCGGGCGTCTGGGCCTCCGAACCGGAAGGCGTTCTTCTATGGCGGCGAGCGACGGCGGCGACGGGCCCGAAACCAGCAGCGGCAAGACGGGCGGCAACCTTTCCGCCACCCAGGACGAGATGCTCGGATACTTCCGCGACATGCTCCTCATCCGCCGCTTTGAGGAGAAGGCCGGCCAGCTTTACGGCATGGGGCTGATCGGCGGCTTTTGCCATCTGTATATCGGGCAGGAGGCCGTCGTGGTCGGCATGCAGGCCGCCATGAAAGAGGGCGACCAGGTCGTCACCGGGTACCGGGACCATGGCCATATGCTCGCCTGCGGCATGGACCCAAAAGGCGTCATGGCGGAGCTGACCGGCCGGGAAGGGGGCTACTCCCGCGGCAAAGGCGGCTCCATGCACATGTTCAGCCGAGAGAAGAACTTCTTCGGCGGCCACGGCATCGTCGGCGCTCAGGTGCCGATCGGCTCCGGCCTCGCCTTCGCCAACCGCTACCAGAACAACGGCGCCATCTGCGTCACCTATTTCGGCGACGGGGCCGCGAACCAGGGCCAAGTCTATGAGAGCTTCAACATGGCGGAGCTGTGGGGACTGCCCGTCGTCTATGTGATCGAGAACAATCAATACGCCATGGGAACGAGCGTCACCCGCGCCTCCTCAGAAACGCACCTTTACCGCCGCGGCGCCTCCTTCAACATTCCGGGCGAAGAGGTGGACGGGATGAACGTTCTCGCCGTGCGGGAAGCCGGCTTCGCCGCCGCAGCCCACGCGCGCGACGGCGGCGGCCCGTTCATTCTGGAGATGAAAACCTACCGCTATCGCGGCCACTCGATGTCTGACCCGGCGAAGTATCGCAGCCGAGAAGAAGTGAAAGACGTGCGCGAACATAATGACCCGATCGAGCGGTGCCGGGCGATGATCCTCGAAGCAGGCTATGCGGATGAAGACGCCCTAAAGGCCGTCGACAAAGACGTAAAAGCCCAAGTCGGCGAGGCCGTCGATTTCGCTCAAGAGAGCCCGGAACCCGATCCAAAAGAACTCTACACTGACGTTCTAGCGTAGCGGCGAAGGCGCCGACACATCACCTGTAAGCGTATTGGGGGACCTCATGACGACCGAATTCATGATGCTGTTGGGGGCCGTCGCCCTCTATTTTCTGTTGAGCCTGGGGCCGGCGGTGACCGCGCTGGTTCAGAACGGCTTCTTCAAGCTGCTCGGAAGTCGAGACGATGTCGCCCCACGCTCCGGAAAGTCGGCGAGGGCGGACCGGGCGCTCGCCAACCACGGCGAGGCGCTGATGATGTTTGCGCCGGTTGTCCTCGTCGCTGACGCCCTCGGCGTACAGACGGACCTCACCAAGCTTGGCGCCGAGATCTTCCTCGGCGGCCGCGTCGCCCATGCGATCTGCTACCTGTTGGGGATCCCGGTGGTTCGCTCCCTGTCCTACACAGCCGGAATGGTGGGCATCGGAATGATCGCCTACGAAGTCATCTCGCGGACCGTGCTCTGACGCTCCGCCGCCCATTCACTCCATAACGAGCCCTAGCGATGCCGATTGAAGTCCTCATGCCCGCCCTCTCGCCCACCATGGAGGAGGGAACGCTCGCCAAATGGCACGTGAAGGAGGGCGACAAAGTCGGCTCCGGAGACGTTATCGCCGAGATCGAAACCGATAAGGCGACGATGGAGGTCGAAGCTGTCGATGAGGGCGAAATCGGCAAGATCCTTGTGGCTGAAGGCGCCGAGAATGTGAAGGTGAACGCGCCGATCGCCCTCATCCTTGAGGACGGGGAGAATGCGGACGATCTGGGCGCTGCGCCATCGGCGCCGTCCGCCCCGCCCGCCGCTCAGCCGAATGGAGCCGCCGCGAATTCCACTGCGCCGAGCGAGGGCGCGCTAGCCGCCGCCGCGCCTGCGCCGACTGTTGAGGCGCCCGCTGAACCAGAAGTCCCAGCCGGAACGCAGATGGTTGAAACCGTGCTGCGCGACGCGTTGCGGGACGCCATGGCGGAAGAGATGCGCCGGGACGAGACCGTCTTCGTCATGGGCGAAGAGGTCGCCGAATATCAGGGCGCCTACAAAGTCACGCGCGATCTTCTGCAGGAATTCGGCGACCGGAGGGTCATTGATACGCCGATTACGGAGCATGGCTTCGCCGGCCTCGGCGTTGGCGCCGCATTTGGCGGCCTGAAGCCGATCGTCGAGTTCATGACCTGGAACTTCGCCATGCAGGCGATCGACCAGATTATCAATTCGGCGGGCAAGACGCTGTATATGTCGGGCGGGCAAATGGGGTGCCCCATCGTCTTCCGTGGGCCGAACGCCGCC
>JBCDJH010000162.1:0-5653 GCA_038747965.1 Pseudomonadota bacterium | reverse complement strand
TACCGGCCGACGATGCACGAACTCATCGCCAAGGGCCGGGCGTTTCCTCCCAACTACCTGCATGAGAGCTGGCAAGACTATCTCTATTGGGATACCGAGCTGGAGCCCTAGAGCGCCGAGCAGCCAACGTCGGGCGCCGGTTTCGCGCCCGCAATCCGCCCAAACAAAGACTTAGAACCGTCAGACCTTCTGGCTCACTGCGATGGCGAGGCGGCAGGCGGCTTTGATGCCGGCGGAGAGCACCGGATAACCGAATGCCTCTTTCGCGCCCGCGGCGATCGCCGTGTCTTTGTGCTCAAGCTCGTCCTCGCGGAAGGCCGTCACCGTCTCGCGCAATTCGGGATCGACGTCGCGCAGCTCTTCGGCCTGGTCGGCGTAGTGCTCTTCAATGACCTCTTCGACGGCGGTGGTGCACGCCATGGCGGCCTTCTCGCCCATCAGCGCGGTGGCGGCGCCAAGCGCGAAGCCGGCGGCGTTCCAAAGCGGCGACAGCAGCGTCGGCCGCACGCCCCGTTCGGCGATGAGCCGGTCGAAGGTCTCTAAATGGGCCTGTTCGCCCTGTTCCATCTCCGAGAGCTCCGCGACGATCTCGTCCGAGCCGCCGGCCGCTTCAAAGACGGCCCGCTGGCCCCGATAGATCTGAACTGCCCCGTATTCGCCGGCGTGATCGACGCGAATCATCTCGGCGATTCGGCGTTCCTTCGCGCCTGGAATGCGCGCGCGCACCCAGTTTGCGTCTTTGGCTTCAAGCGATGTTTCGGTCATCTGCGGTCAGCGCCCCTTGTCGCTTCAAATGTTTCGGCCCACCGGCCGGCCGCCCCGCTTCAAGGCGGCGCCCCAGGCAAGCAATGCGAACAGGCCGGCCGACAGCAAGGCGTTATAGCCCGCCATCGACACTCCGGCGAAGCGCCACATCGCATCTTCGCACGATGGGTAGGCTTGGCTTGCGCCTGGAGACAGCGCGGCCGCGATGTCGGCCCCCGTCGGCAATGGCCCGGCGGTCGATGCGCATTGGGGCGGTCCCGGCCAAAACCCGTACTCAACGCCTGCGTGGTAGCCCGCAAGCGCCGCGCCCGCCGCGTAGATCATGGCCCCTACGGAGAGCGAAGCCACCTGCGCCAGCGACGATTTCACAACGCGGCTCGCCAGCCAGCCGCCAGCGGCGACGATAATGGCTGTCCAATGCACTTCACGCTGGTCGAGGCAAAGAGGGCAAGGAGCAAGGCCGCCAAACCGCTCTGACACATGCGCGCCAATGAGCGCCGCCGCGCTCGCGAGAACCGCGAACAGCAGCACATGATCGCCATATCGCGATAGGACGGCGGCTATGCTCGAGCGCATCGTCATCTTCGCGATCAAATTATAAGCCAACGCCGCCTCACCCCAGGGGGCGAATGGTCACGCGCCGCCACGCATGAGCACAGCCGACAGCGCGCCGAGCCTTAGCCGAAAATCGCCTCGCGAGCCCAGAATAGAAAGGCTGGCCCGCCAATCACGAGCAACGCCACCCAGGCGAGACCAATCGCGAGGCCGAGCAGAACCAGAAGCCCGTCCCGCTCAATAAGCCCAACGGAGGCGATGGCGACGCCGATGCCGGGCACGGTGTTGGTGGAGGGCAGCGGCACCAGGATGGACGCGCATGGTATCGCCAAAAGCGCGCCCAGAACGCGCGATGCGCCGTGGGACGTCAGCGGCAGCAGGCGGGGATGGGCGAGACGCTCTATCCACCCGACATAGCGGCCGGCGCGCTCCACCACATTGCGCAACGCGGCCAGCGGCACTGAGCGGTTCTTAAGGTTTCCCGGCAACCAGGGACTGTGGCGGCCCGACGCCATCTGCACGGAAAGAAGCAACATGGGCACGGCGACGATTTGCGGAAGCAGGTACACGAACGGCAAACAACAGGGCAGGGCGAGCAACAGCAATAGAAGTCCGAAGCCGCGCTCTTCCAGCTCCTCAAACACCATGCCGAGGGTGGCCGTCGGCTCGTCGGAGGCGGCCGCCTCCGGGGACGAGCGAGCGTCCCCATCCACGTTGGTCTCGAACGACTGAAGCGGTGAGGCGCTGCGCCGTTCCAGCCTGTCGATCGCGGACAGCAGAAGCGCGGTCGCGCCCTTGGCTGCATCGGCCGTGGCGGCGGGATCTTCGCCGGGCGGAGCGTCGGCGGGGCGGGCTTCCATCGGAGCAAACTCCACAAAAGGGAAAAGCGGCAGACAGCGTCGCCCCTTATCACAGCGGCCGCCTCCCCTCGCAAGCGCCGCGCCAATCCGTGTCCGTCGCTGCGGAACGCGGCGCTTGACCGAGACGGCACAGGCGCCTTACGCCCATCGCTCTGCGACGACGGCTCTGCGATGGGACGCCGCCGCTGCACGGTCTGGCGAGAGTGGCGGAATTGGTAGACGCACCAGACTCAAAATCTGGCGCTGGTGACAGCGTGGGGGTTCGAGTCCCCCCTCTCGCACCAAGATCTAAGAGGGCGGCGGTAAAGTCCTGTATTTGCAAGAAAAAACGTTCGTGGGGCGCCGTGCGTTGATGGCGTGGCAATGGGCGGTGGCGATCACGCTGGCGATTGGCTTCGCCGCTGGACGGCTGGTTGGCTTTGAGGTCTGGGCCGCCCGGCGTTGGGCCCGCCGCCGCGGCCGCCGCGCGGAGAAGCACCCTCCGATCGGCGGCGCATAAAACGCCGAACCCGCGACGCGCAATTCGGCCGCTCTATGGCTTCGGAGGCCGGCGCGTCCTATGTCCATCCTATAGCTGAGCTGCGGCGCGCCTCTCTTGCGCGCCTGGCCCGCCTCATTCTGAGTGAAGATCCCATGGTTGAACACGCCGTCGCCCCCGCCACTCCCGGCGTTGCGCCTCCTCGCAGCGGCGTGCGGCCCGGCGGCGCGGAATTCATTGCGCTGATCGCGTCTCTCATGGCGCTCAACGCGCTCTCGATCGACATTATGTTGCCGGCGCTCCTGGAAATTGGCGACGCGCTCGGCGTCGAGAACGAAAACGATTCCCAGCTCGTCGTGTTCTCCTACCTGGCCGGCTTTGGCCTGGCGCAGCTGGCTTTTGGGCCGCTGACGGATCGGTATGGTCGCCGCTTTGTGCTCGCCATCTCCCTCGCGGGCTACGCGGTCATGGCGTTCTTTTGTTTGCTGGCGCCGACGTTTGAGACGCTGCTCGCCGCCCGGGCGCTGCAGGGCGTTGCGGCGGCTGGAAGCCGGGTGATCAGCGTTTCCATCGTGCGCGACGTGGTCTCCGGACGCGCGATGGCGCGCATCATGTCGATCGCGGTGATGGTGTTCATGGCGGCGCCGGTGCTCGCCCCCGCGATGGGACAGGCGGTCCTCGCCTTCGCGCCGTGGCGATGGTTGTTCGTGGTGCTGATGTGCGCAGGGGTTGCGACGGTGACGTGGGTATGGCTCCGCCTGCCAGAAACCCTTCCGGCGGAGCGCCGATGCCCGATCGATATCAAGACGATTTTGCGCAACTACGGGGAAGTGTTCCGCAGCCGGATCGCTCTTGGCTACACGGTCGCCAGTGCGGCAATTTATGGCGGCCTGTTCGCCTATGTGGGTTCCGCTGAACAGGTGTTCGTGCAGAGCTTCCAGTCTGGGACAAAGTTTGCGTTGTTCTTTGCGGTCTCAGCGCTTGGCATGGCGCTGTCCGCCTTTTTGAACTCGAAGCTGGTCGAACGCTACGGCATGCGGCGGATCTCCCATGGCGCCCTTTGCGCGATGCTCCTGGTCACCGTGTTCCATTTTCTGATCGTCCAGTTCGCTGGTCCGTCGGTGGGCCTGTTCGTCGCCATGTGTACGCTGCAGTTCTTTGCGTTCGGGCTCATCGGGCCGAACTTCAACGCCCTCGCGATGGAGCCGCTCGGCCGGGTGGCGGGTTCCGCCTCCGCCGCCTACGGCTTCGCGACGACAACCTTCTCCGCGGGGCTCGGCGCGATTGTCGGCCGCGCCTATGACGGCACCATCGGGCCCTTGCTCACCGGCTTTGTGGTTTTCAGCGCTGCGTCTCTTGTCGCCGTTCTGCTGACCGAGCGGGGCCAGCTGTTCAATTCGCGATAAGCGACGGACTCGCTTAACGCATTGCGGCGGCAATATTGCCGCCGTCGACCGTGAAGACGCCGCCCGTCGTTTTTGGCGAGAGCGCGAGGTCGACGAACGCTTTGGCGACGTCGTCGGCTGTCACCTCTTCCCTCAGAAGGTTGGCCGACAGATACGCTTCTTCGCTGAGGCCCCGCGCCGCCGAGCGTGTTTTGATCATCTCATCAGTGAGCAGGCCTGAGCGGATCCGGTCCGCATTGACGGCGTTGGAGCGCACGCCGTCGGCCCCATACTCCAGGGCGTATTGGCGTGACAGGAACAGCGTCGCCGCTTTGGGGAGGCCGTAGGCGCCGAAATCGGGGCCGGGGTTCACCGCCTGTTTGGAGGCGTTGAACAGCAAGCACCCCCCAAAGCCCTGGGCGCGGAAGATCGCGGTGGCGGCCTTGGCGACGTGCTGATGGGCGAAAAAGTTGAGCTCGAAGCTCGCCCGCAGATCGGCCATGCAGAGTTCGCCGATCGGCCCCTTCCAGGCGGCCCCGGCGTTGGAGACCGCGATGTCGACGCCCCCGAATTGGCGGGCGATCGCCTCGAACGCTGCGTTGACGCTTGCTTCGTCGGTGACGTCGCAAACGACCGGAAGCGCTGATCCGCCGATCTCCGCCGCCGCCGCCGCGGCGCCGTCCGCGTCCCGGTCCAGCAGCGCCACCTCGGCGCCTTGGGCGGCGAAGGCCCGCGCGGTCGCGCGCCCAATGGCGCCAGCCGCGCCCGTCACCGCGACGATGCGCCGGGCGAGCGGCTTCTCCGCCGCTTTGCCGAGCTTCGCCTGCTCCAGCGACCAGTACTCCATATCGAAGATGTCGGCTTCACTGATCGATTCAAAACGGCCGATCCGTTCTGCACCGAGTATGGTCGCCATGCTCGCCTCATAAACATCGGCGGCGATGGCGGCGTCCTTATAGGACTTGCCAACCGCGAAGAGGCCGAGGCCGGGCGCAAGAAAGATGCGCGGGCAGGGGTCGAGCTGCGTTTTCGCCCCCTCCCACCGGGCGTTGTGGCGCTCAAAATAGGCGTCGTAGCGGGCGGCGAACGCGCCCACCGCTTCACCGAGATGAGACGCGAGCGCCGCCGCGTCGCGCCAGGCCTCTCCGCTAGCAGGCTTAAGCAACACGGGCTCGGCTTTGGTGCGGATGACATGGTCAGGCGTCGCGACGCCGGCGGTCGCATAGCGCGCCCGGTCGGCGCCCGCGGCGAACTCCATCGCCGCGTCATGTCCGCGATGAATGACGATCCAAGGCCGCCCCTTGGGATCGGCCTTTTGAAGCGCCCGGCGCAGCAGCGGGGCCGTTGTCGCCACAGCCGTGTCCCGCGCGTCCTTCGCGATGGTCGCGGCCCCCGCCTGGGCGGCGAAGCTCGCCGGCCGCGCGGCGCCTTTTGCGATGCGCGCCTCAGCCAGGCTGACGAACTCGATCATTCGCTCATAGGCCTCGCGCGCGGTGTCGCCGAAGGTGAAAATCCCATGTTTGGCGAGGATCAGGCCCTCAACGTCAGGCCCCCGTTCGAAGACGTTCGCGGCGCTTTTCGCAAGAGCGAAGCCCGGAATGACGTAAGGG
>JBCDJH010000161.1:0-5691 GCA_038747965.1 Pseudomonadota bacterium | reverse complement strand
CGGACGGGCGCATGTCCGGCGCCTCCGGCAAAGTGCCGGCCGCTATTCATGTGACGCCGGAAGCGCGCCAGGGTGGCCCCATCGCCAAGATTCGCGATGGGGACATCATCCATTTAGATGGCCCCAGCGGCCGTTTGGACGTGGAAGTGGAGCCCGCCGCCTTCGCCGCCCGAACGCCCGCTGGCTTTAACGGCGAGGGCGTCTCGCACGGCCTCGGCCGCGAGCTCTTTGCGCATATGCGCTCAGGCGTCGGGGCCGCCGACGCCGGCGCCAGCGTTTTCATTTAGTCCGATGCCGGGCGTGGCGGCGCCAGTGCTTTACGATCTCGTCGGCGACATCGGCGGCACCAATGCGCGCTTCGCCATAACGGCGCCCGGCGGCGAGCTTGGCTCCGTCGTTCGCCCACGGATGTATGAGCATCGTCAGTTTAAGGACGTCTCTGAGGCGCTGGCCGCGTATCTGAGAGAGGAGGGCCTCACCGCGCCGCCGCGCCATGTGGCGCTTGCCGTCGCCGGGCCGATCGACAATCAGACCATCGCTTTCACCAACAGCGACTGGCGGTTCTCCGCCGAGACCGCCCGCGCCGCCGTCGGCGCTCAAGCCGCGCTTCTGATCAACGACTATGCAGCGCTCGCCCGCGCCTTGCCGCTTCTCGCTGAGGCCGATCTGACGCCCCTCACCGCGGGGGGCGCGGCGGGCGCGCGCGCCGATCCGTCAGCGCCAAAGGTGGTTCTGGGGCCGGGAACAGGGCTTGGCCTCGCCGCATGGGTTCCGCCGCAGGGGGCGGTTGTCACAACGGAAGGGGGGCATGCGGCCTTCGCGCCGTTGGACGAGGCCGAATGGGCGATCGCGCGGTTCGCGGCCGCGCAGTTTGGGCGCGCATCCTATGAGCGGCTTGTGTCGGGCGCGGGGCTGGTGACGCTTTATCAGGCGGTCGCGGATGCGCGCGGCGAAGCTGCGGAGGACATTCAGCCTGCTGATGTGACTGAGCGCGCTTTGGCCGGAGACGACGCCCTATGCGTCGCCGCGCTCACCCATTTTTGCGCGATCCTCGGCGCGTTCGCGGGCGACGCGGCGCTCATCTACGGCGCCAAAGGCGGCGTCTACCTCGCCGGCGGCATCTCCCCCAAGCTCGGGCCGTTTTTGCTGGACGGGCCGTTCCTCCAACGGTTTCAGGCCAAGGGTCGGTATAAAGACTATGTGTCCCGCATTCCCGTCTGGCGCATTGACGACCCATTTGCGGCCTTGCGCGGGGCCGCCGCCTACGCGGCCGACATGACCCGCGCCTAACAAAGGAAACCCGCCCATGCGATCAATCGACGAAACTATGCGGCGCGCCCCGGTGATCCCGGTTGTTTCGATTGGCGACGCTGAGGGCGCGCCGGCCCTTGCGGCGGCGCTGGTCGCGGGCGGTCTGCCGGTGATCGAAATCACGCTGCGCACGCCGGCCGCGTTGCCCGCGATTGAGGCCGCCGCCAAGGCCCAGCCGGACGCCGTCGTCGGCGCAGGAACCGTGACGAATGCGGAGGAGTTGGAGCAGGTGCGGGCGGCTGGCGCCCAGTTCGCGGTGAGCCCCGGCTTGACGGAAAGCCTCATCGCCGCGTCTCGGGACGTCGGCCTGCCTTTGTTGCCGGGGGTCGCAACGGCCAGCGAAGCCATGCGCGCGATGGAAGCCGGGTTTGATCGCTTGAAGTTTTTCCCGGCTGAAAGCGCCGGCGGTCCCGCTGGCCTTAAGGGGCTCGGGGGGCCGTTTCCGGCGCTGTGCTTTTGCCCAACCGGCGGCGTCACGCCGGAGAACGCCGCGACGTACTTGGCGTTGGATAATGTGGTGTGCGTGGGTGGAAGCTGGGTCGCGCCCCGCGCGCTTATCGACGCCGGGGATTGGGCGGCCATCGAACGCCGCGCCCGCGCGGCCTCCGCGCTTAGCGTTTAAGACTGGACGTTTGCCGCGCTTCTTGCCGCTCAATGGTGGGGCCAAATCGATAAACGGCCGACGCGATAATCACGAGGCCAAAAACCGCAGCGCCAACAGCCCAAAGCGGCGAGCCCGTCATCGGCGCAAGCCCGATATTCATCCCGTCTTCCCAGAGCTGGAGCGACGGTCTTAATCCCATCGCCATCAAACCCGCCAGCGCCAGATAGAGGCCGCCGACTACAATAAGGGCCGCCCGCGCAATGGGCGTTCTATCCTCTCGCCAGTTCACCCAGGTGACCATTGCGTCCTCCGGATACCTTGCCTCACATTCTATTTCAGAATGTAACATTTTGAACGGCTCCACGCCAGCGCCGGGGACAGCGCCCCGAGCGTGGGGCGCCGTCCCCGTCAGGCCGTTTCCAGCGTTGAGGCGGTCGCCTCTTTTTCGGCTTCGCGCATCGCCTTTTGAAGTTTTTCAAAGGCGCGCACTTCGATCTGGCGGACCCGCTCGCGAGAGATGCCGTATTGCTTGCTCAGCTCTTCGAGGGTTGTCGGGCTGTCCTGAAGCCGGCGTTCGCGCAGAATGTGCTGCTCGCGTTCGTTGAGGGTCTCCAGCGCCGTCTCCAGCAGCGACCGACGCAAGTCCATCTCTTCTGAATCGGCGAGCGCGGACTCAGCGTCGATGTGATTGTCGTCCACCAGCCAGTCTTGCCACTCGCCTTCGGAATCGGCCCGCAGGGGCGCGTTCAGCGAATTGTCCGGGCCGGACAGGCGGCGGTTCATGGAAATCACTTCGTCTTCCGACACGCCGAGTTTGGTGGCGATGGTGGTGACGTTTTCCGGGCGCAGATCGCCATCCTCAATCGCGTCGATCTGGCCTTTCAGCTTGCGCAGATTGAAAAACAGCTTCTTCTGCGCGGCCGTGGTGCCGAGCTTCACGAGGCTCCAGGAGCGCAGGATGTATTCTTGGATCGCGGCGCGTATCCACCACATGGCGTAGGTCGCGAGGCGAAAGCCTTTTTCCGGGTCGAACCGTTTCACGGCTTGCATGAGGCCCACATTGCCTTCGGAGATCACCTCACCCAAAGGCAGGCCGTATCCGCGATAGCCCATGGCGATTTTCGCGACGAGGCGCAGATGGCTGGTGACGAGGCGCTGCGCGGCGTCGCCATCCGTATGCTCGGCGAAGCGTTTCGCCAGCATGTACTCTTCGTCCTTCTCCAGCATGGGAAACTTGCGGATGTCGGACAGGTATTTCGACAGACTGCCTTCCGGCGTCAGGCTCGGCAAATTAGCGGTTCCCGCCATAGCAACCTCCCAGCACTGGCGAATGCGAATGATTACAATATAGGGACCCGAACGCTGTTTCGCTGCGCACAAACTGTAACAACGTTGTGAGCGATTGGTTCCCGTAATAGTTGCAGCGCATGGCTTCGGCGCCCCCCTATCTCACGACTAGAGCCTTCCAAGCGCCTTGAGCATCGCCAAGAAATCGGCCGGCGGTGGCGCTTCAAGCCGTAGAGCCGCGCCGGTGATGGGATGCTCGAAGCCCAAAACCCGCGCGTGAAGCGCCTGGCCCGTCAACCCGCTGAGCGCTTTGGCGACCGCGGCGAGTTCAGGCTCCCCGTCTTCCCCGTCCGAACTCAAGAAGCGCAAGCCCCGGCGCGGGCCGTAAAGCGGATCGCCCATGATGGGGTGGCCGATATGAGCGCAATGGGCGCGGATCTGATGGGTGCGGCCCGTTTCCAATTGAAATTGCATATGGGCGGCGAGGGCGTCGCCTGCAAGCGCCGCGCGGCCTCGCCCGAACGCGTCTAGCGTCTTGTAGTGGGTGACGGCGCGCTTGGCGGCCGCGTTCTCCGCCTTCGCAACCGCCATTTTTTTGCGATCGTTGGGCGCGCGGGCGAGGGGCGCGTCTATGGTTCCAAGCCCCGGCCGCGGCGCGCCGACGACGATCGCCTCATAGGTTCGCTCAATATCATGAGCGGCGAACAACGCGCTGAGACCCTGGTGGGCGGCGTCGGTTTTGGCGACGACCAGCAATCCGCTGGTGTCCTTGTCGATCCGATGCACGACGCCAGGCCGCGCGACCCCGCCAACGCCGGAGAGACTGTCGCCGCAATGGTGGAGCAAGGCGTTGACCAAAGTGCCGCCCCAATGCCCCGTCGCCGGATGCACCACGAGGCCAGCGGGCTTATCGACGACGATCAGGTGCGCGTCCTCAAATGCGACGTGGAGGGGGATCGCCTCGGGAAGGGGCGCGGGGGCCGAAGGGGGCGGGCGCGCCGCCACATAGGTGTCGCCGGCCCGCACCTTGGAGGAGGGATCGCTCACGACCGCTCCATCCCTCGTAACGCGCCGCTCAAGAATCAGCGCCTTCCAACGGCTGCGCGTCATGTCGTCGGTTTGATCGGCCAGCCACCGGTCGAGGCGGGCGCCGCCATCGGCGTCAGCGACGGTCCAGCGCTCCAGCTGGACGTCCTCGTCAAACTCTTCTGGGTTGGGGGGATGGGCGTCGGCCATAACGCAGCTTACCTTAGCGGAACCGCGCGCCGAAGCGGAGCTATCGGCGCGGCGCCCCACAATGAGATTGCAGATCGCCATGTCGACCCAACCCGGCCCGCCCGCGCCGCCACAGTTTTTGTCCGAGCGCACCCTTGGCTGGGTGAAGGCCGCGGTGATGGTGATGAGTGTCGTGCTGGTCGCCGGTTTCGCTTTGGTGATGATCCTGATTTCGCGGGAGTTGGCGACGCCTGAGCCGACCGAGGCCGATCTCATCGATGCGCCTGTTCTGAAATCCGCCGACCTCACCGGCGCGTGGTGGCGCGACGCGCATGTGGTGTCCAAGCTGAACTTGCCCAAGGGCGGCGAGATTGAAGAGATGACGCTCGCCGGCGACCGCCTCGCCCTTCTGGTTGCGGCGCCTGAGGGGCGGCAGATCATCCTCTTTGACTTGGTGGGCTTGCGCGAGATCGGCGTCATTCGCTTGGCGGAGGAGGAGGAGGTCGCCGAGGCCGGCGCGCCGCCGCCGGCTGCGCCGGTTGCCGGCCGCTAGGGCGTCCCCATGGCGCCGCCGCCCTTCGTTTTCCATCCTGACTATGTGATCGCCAACCCGCGGCCGGCCCGCTTTCCGGTTTCAAAGTCAGGCGCAATCGCCCGCCGCTTGGTGGATGACGGCTTGCTCAAGTGGAGCGACTTTCACGCCCCGACGCTCGCCCCCCGTTCGTGGTTGGAGCGGGCCCACGCGCCGGACTATGTGGACGCCGTTCTCTCCGGCCGCTTGAGCGCCGATGCGGAACGGCGCATTGGCGTGCGTATGACGGATGAGGTGGTGCGGCGGGCGCGGCTTAGCTGCGGCGGCGCCGTATTAGCGGCGCGTCTGGCTCTCGCGCGGGGGCTCGCTTGCAACACGGCCGGCGGAAGCCATCACGCCGCCCGCGACCACGGCGCGGGGTACTGCATTTTCAATGATGTAGCCGTGGCGCTTCATGTGCTGCTGGAGGAGGGCGAGATCCGACGCGCGCTCGTTATTGACCTGGACGTGCATCAGGGCGACGGCACATCATTGATCTTCTGTGAAACCAAAAATGTGTTCACCTTTTCAATGCATTGCGCGCAAAACTTCCCATCGCTGGTCTGCTTGCGCGATGGGAAGATATGCGCGCAATGCATTGAAAAGGTGAACACATTTTTGGTTTAACAGAAGATCAATGCTGTGCCGTCGCACTGATGCACGTCCAGGTCAATAACGAGCGCGCGTCGGATCTCGCCCTCCT
>JBCDJH010000160.1:0-5703 GCA_038747965.1 Pseudomonadota bacterium | reverse complement strand
GCGCGACGATCGCCGAAGTATTGGAGGGCCCGTTGCGGCGATGGTCGCTTACGGTCTCCGAACTTATTCACCGCTCGGACGCCGTCGAACGCTTAGAGCGCGCCGGCATGGACCTCCAGCACGCCATCCAAAAAGTGGCGGTGGCCCAGTCCACAGCCCGCGGTCAGCCGGTGCAGGCGGTGGTGAAGAAGCTTAACGGTCTCGTCGAACAAGCCACGGAAAAACTGCACGCCGACCACCAAGCGGGCTTTTTCGCGCCGCTCGACAAGGCGGGCCTCGCCGGGCTCGCCAAGAAGCTCCGCGGAAAGACCGAGATCGAATACCGACTGCGAGGCTCGGTGGCGCTCGCCCTCAAGGAAGCCGGCGACTGGTCCAAGAAATTCAACTTCCTACTGGCCCTCATTCAAACGGCGCCGCCGACCGGCGAGGAACGCGCCGTGAGCCTGGCCGCGATCGACACGTTTATCGCCGAGATGCTAACGGGCCGCAGCGCCATGCGCGATCTCTTGGGAGAACGGGACGACCTTGGCGCCGCGCTGACCGACCTTGTGGAAATACTGGTTGGCGAAGCGCCGAAAAGCGCTTCGATAGGCGTCAAGGCGCTGACCGAGCAGTTCTGCGACGACATGTTGCCCGCCGCCAACCGGGCGCTGGTGGAGCGTCTGCTGCATGAGCTCAAACGCGGCGATCGGCTGAAGCCGAACGACATTGCCGGCGAAGTGCGTCTGGTTCGAAAGCTCGCGAGCCGCATCGTGGAAGCCCAAGGCCAGTATCTTTCGATCGATGAAATCACCGACGCGTTTTCCCACCGATCCCGCCGCCTTTTGAGCCCTGAAAGCATCGACGAATTGCTGGCGGACGTGCCGGACCCCGTCGCTCAGCTCGAAAAGCTGTTGATGCTCGAAGAGAACATCGTCGGCGCCGAGAACCGACGGCGGCTGGCGGAGTTCATCGTGCCGCAGATCACCGCCAACAAAATGGAAGCGCACTTCGTCGGGATGAAGGAATCCGTGGGCCGACGCCTCCAGCGGATCTCAGCGTTTGTGAACCTCGTGGAGAAGTCAGACTTTCATGAGAGTTCCAAGGCGGACATCGTCAGAGCGCTGGACGAGCTTGCAGTTCGGGTGGACGAACAGACCGGCTTCCTTGATGCGATCGCCAAGCAGAAGGCCCCAACGTCGGAACGGGTCCTCGCCCTCTTGCGCCTGTGCGCCCACGGCGTTCTGGTGGATGGCGAGTGCGCCATGCGGGCCAAGCGCAAGGCGATTACGCTGATGCGCGATCCATCCTTCATGCAAGGGCTCGTCAAAACCGGCGGGTCGGACGTAGATCCCGCCCTTATGCTTGCAGAAATGAAGCAGCTGCTCGCGGCGACGGGCCTCAACGGCCCCATGGCGAGCGCGAAACCAAGCGCCGCCGCCAACAAAGCGGCCGCGGGCTAGGACGCGCGCCGCCCTATTCGGCCGGCCCCGTTAGTCTGCCCGGTTAGCCTGCCCGGTTAGC
The DNA here is from genome assembly GCA_038747965.1 of Pseudomonadota bacterium. Classification (GTDB taxonomy): domain Bacteria; phylum Pseudomonadota; class Alphaproteobacteria; order Caulobacterales; family Parvularculaceae; genus JBCDJH01. The sequence continues at coordinate 4,200 of JBCDJH010000160.1, read as the reverse complement.
CTGCGATGTCGTTCATGAACTGGGCCATGGCGATGTCGAGCGCCGACAAGCCGCCGCAATCATGGGTCGTTAGCGTCACGTCCACGCGATTGTAGACATTCGACCATTCCGGATGGTGGTCGAGTTGCTCCGCCCGAAGCGCCGCGCGCGCCATAAAGCCAAAGGCCGCGTTGAAGTCGGCGAATTGGAAGACCTTTCGCAAAGCCTCGCGCCCTTCCACGGGCCCCCATCCCGGCAACGTCGCCATCGCCGCTTCGATTTCCGCCTGACCGAGTCTCTCCGCCATGTCGTGCTCCTTCAGGGACCAGGTGGTCCGCTATTTTGGTTAACGCGTATGCTCCAGCGAGATATGGCGAGATCAACAAAGGGGCGAGGGCGATGTCGGTCTTTAAATTTTTGCAGAAGCGCTTTTATGCGGTGGCGATAGGGGTGCTGGCGCTCAGCGTCACCGCCTGCGCGTCTCAGAACGTCGCCGACCGGCGCGGCGAAACGCCAACCTTCGTGTTGGAGGATTATTTCCAAGGCGAAATGACCGCCTACGGCGTTTTCGACGGACGCCGCGGACACCTCAAACGCAAGTTCAAGGTGGACTTGAAGGGCTCATGGGACGGCGAGACGCTGACGCTCGAAGAAGATTTCTTCTATGACGACGGCGAGACGGACCGGCGGGTTTGGAAGTTCACGAAGACGGGGCCGAACTCCTATGTCGGCCGCGCGGGCGACGTGGTGGGCGAAGCGCGAATTGAAGCCGCCGGAGACGCGGTGAATCTCAAGTACCTCGTGGACCTGAAGCTGAGCGACGGGTCCGTTCGCGTGCGCTTTGACGACTGGCTGTACTTGCTGGAAGACGGGGTCGCCATCAACCGCGCCTTCGTTCGAAAATTCGGCTTCCGGGTCGGCGAAGTCAGCCTCGTCTTCGTCAAGGACTAGGCGTCCGCCACAGCTGGCGTTGTCCTTCACGTCTTCAGATACGAGAAAGGGCCGCTGAAAAGCGGCCCTTCCGTGAGATGGGCGCAGCCCAATCTCGGAAACGAATTCCGGCGGCTAAGCGAACAATGAAGGCTGCTCCAATGTCCGGCCGGCACCGCAAAGATTGAATTGCGCTCCAGAAATCTCACTCGACATCAGATCACCTCCTCTCATTCATTGAACATGAGGAGATCATCAGGCGCGCCGGGCGTGAAATCAAGGGGAGTCGCGCAGCCGCTGCTCGGACGCTGGGTTAGCCTTCGGCCGTCAGCGCGTCCGCATCCGGCATTCCGACAATGTGGAAGCCTGCGTCCACATGGACGACTTCGCCGGTGCAAGAGGCGCCCAGGTCCGACAAAAGGTAAAGCGCGGATCCGGCGACGCCTGCAGGGTCCGTCGCCGCCTGCATCGGGCTCGCCCTCTTGTTGAAGTCGAACATATGACGACCGCTTGAAATCCCAGCCGCCGCCAAAGTGCGCACAGGGCCTGCGGAAATGGCGTTGACGCGAATGCCGCTCGGCCCCAGGTCCCGGGCGATGTAGCGGGTCGCCGCCTCCAGCGCCGCTTTGGCGACGCCCATCACGTTGTAGTTCGGGATCACCCGCTCCGAGCCGAGATAGGTGAGGGTCACCATCGCACCGCCCTCGCCCATCATCTCGCTGGCCCGGCGCGCGGCGTCGACGAAGCTGTAGGCGGAGACGTCCATCGTCCGCTTGAAGTTCTCGCGTGTCGTGTTCGCCACAAAAGAGCCCTTCAGCTCCTCCTTATCGGAGAACGCGATGGCGTGGACGAGGAAATCGAGCGTCCCCCACTTGTCTTTGATGGCCGCAAACGCGGCCTCCATGGAGGCGTCGTCCATCACATCGCAGGGCACCAGCGTCGCGGCCCCCGCCTCTTCGGCAAGCGGCGCCACGCGCTTCTCCATACCGTCCAGATACGTGAACGCGAGTTCAGCGCCCTGGGCGCGCAATTGCCGGGCGATGGCCCATGCGATGGAATTCTTGTTGGCGACGCCCATCACCAGCCCGCGCTTGCCGGACATCAGCTTTCCTGATGGGAAACCCTCAAATGCAGTCATCGCCGCCTCCTGCGGTCAGCCGTCATAGCGGGCGATCACCAGGCTGCCATTGGTGCCGCCGAAGCCAAAGCTGTTGGTGAGAACCGTCTCCAGCGCCACATCGTCGGCCCGCTCCTGAACGATGGGGAGGTCCGCGAACTCCGGGTCCAGCGTGTCGATATTGATCGACGGCGCAATAAAGCCGTGGCGCATCATCAACAGCGAGTAGATCGCCTCATGGACGCCGGCCGCGCCCAATGAATGGCCGCTCATGGACTTGGTGCCGCTGATCGGCGGGATCGCATCGCCAAAGACGTCCCGGATCGCCTCGACCTCCTTGCGGTCGCCGACCGGCGTCGAAGTGGCGTGGGGATTGATGTAGTCGATGCGCCGATCACCAGCCTCAGCGAGCGCCAAGCGCATGCAGCGGGCCGCGCCCTCCCCCGATGGCGCCACCATGTCGTAGCCGTCGGACGAGGCACCATAGCCGACGATTTCGCCGTAAATCGTGGCGCCGCGGGCCTTCGCCCGCTCCAGCTCTTCCAAAACCACCATGCCGGCGCCGCCAGCGATAACGAACCCGTCACGGTCCTGGTCGTACGCCCGAGACGCTTCCGCCGGTCGATCGTTGAACCCGGACGACATCGCGCCCATGCCGTCAAACAGGACGGACAGCGTCCAGTCCAATTCCTCGCCGCCGCCGGCGAACATCACGTCCTGCTTGCCCCATTGGATCAGCTCCGCCGCATTGCCGATGCAATGCAGCGACGTCGTGCAGGCCGAACAGATGGAGTAGCTGAGGCCTTTGATCTCGTAGTAGGTGGCGAGCGTCGCGGAGCATGTGGAGGACATCGCCTTCGGCACAGCGAAAGGCCCGACGCGCTTCGGCCCCTTTTCGCGGGCGACGTCCGCCGAGGCGACAACGGCGCGCGTCGACGGCCCGCCCGAGCCGGCGATCAGCCCCGTGCGTGCGTTCGAGACATCGCCGGGCTCTAGTCCCGCGTCCGCAATCGCCTGTTCTAGGGAGAGGTAACTCCAGGCCGCGCCGGGCCCAAGAAATCGCATCTTCCGTTTGTCGATATGCTCTTCCGGCGCAAGGCCGGGATCGCCGTGGACTTGGCTGCGAAAACCCAAATCCGCGTATTCGGGCGCGGCGCAAATGCCCGACTTGCCCTCCCGCAAGGCGGCCAAGACCTCGGACTGAGAGTTGCCGATGGACGACACGATCCCCAGTCCGGTGACGACAACCCGCCGCATAACGCGTCCTCCTCCCGATCAGGCGCCGGCGCCGGACGCGCCCGCCAAATCTTCGGGTTTAAACAGGCCGACGCGCAAGTCGCCGGCCCGGTAGATGGTTTCGCCGTCCGCCGCCATTTCGCCATCGCCGATGCCGAGCACCAGCGCGCGGTTGATCACCCGTTTCATATGGATGGTGTAGGTGAGCTTTGAAACCTCAGGCAGCACCATGCCGGAGAACTTCACCTCGCCAGCGCTGAGCGCGCGGCCATAGCCCGGCGCGCCCGTCCAACCCAAATAAAAGCCGATCAGCTGCCAAAGCGCGTCGAGCCCCAAGCATCCGGGCATAACGGGGTCGCCCTTAAAGTGGCACTCGAACAACCAAAGATCCGGCCGCACGTCGAGTTCAGCCTCGATGAGGCCGCGATTGTACGCGCCGCCGGTATCTGCGATGTGCGTAATGCGATCGAACATGAGCATCGGCGGCGACGGCAGGCGCGCGTTTCCGGGGCCAAACAGCTCTCCGCGGCCGCAGGCCAGGAGATCCTCATAGTCGAAGCTTGAGCGTTTCTCTGCCATTCAACCGGCGATTTTCTTATGGTTCTTCATGGGGGCGGTGATAAGAGGCGCGCCGCGGCCCGTCAATTGTTTGCAGCTTCAAGGGGCCGGCCCTTGCGCCGCCGCTAATTGAACGTTTCGCCTGGATAAAGGCCCCAAACATAGCGCCGCTCCAACCAGCCCTTATGAGACCCCGCGCGCACCCGGCACCAGCGCTCATCGCACTCATGCAGCCGCACAATCACATCGTCCTTCGCGACAGCCACCTCTCGCGCAACGCCTCTTGGGGCGCTGCGCACCATGCAGCCCTCGCCCGCACAACCGCGCAGAACGCCGTGACGGCGCCCATCAAGCCGTGAGTGATGGATCCACATTTCATC
>JBCDJH010000159.1:0-5714 GCA_038747965.1 Pseudomonadota bacterium | reverse complement strand
TTCGCCGTCGCCAACTGGGTGATGACCCATTCCGCGCAGTTCGGCGCCCAGATGCCGATACGCTCGCCCGCCGCGAGACCGAGACCGAGGAGCGCAGCTGCGAAATCATCCGCCTTGTCGTTGAGTTCAGAATAGGTGAGCCTCACGCCTTGCTCGCGCGAGATCAGCGCCGGTTTATCCGCAAACTGACGCGCCGTATCTTCCAAAGCTGCGCCAATCGTCTTGTAGAGCAACGGCGCATCGCTCACGCCGGATACGTAGCTTAGGGTCACAGCAGTCCTCCCATTCACGCGCCTGTTTTGGCGACGCCGTTTTGGTTCTTGTTTAGTCCGCTTGCAGAAAGCCCAGCTCTTGATCTCCGAGAGATGCGAAGAGGTTATCGAGATGCGCGTCGTCGACCTCGGCGAGGCTCCCCGGCTCCCACTTCGGGTCTTTCGTCTTATCGATGAGCGCCGCGCGAATGCCTTCCTGAAAGTTTCGGGTTTTGATCATGCGGGTGACGAGCCGGTACTCCATCCGCATATTGTCTTTGAAGTTAGTGAGACGCTCGCCTTCGCTTAGTTGCCGCAGCGCCACTTTCAACGTGAGCGGAGACGCCGCGTCGATCGCCGCGGCCTGCTTCGACGCCCAATCGCCGCCATCGGCGATGAGAGCCTCGCGAATGGCCTCGACGCTCTCATGGGCGAAACACGCCTCGATGGCGGCGCGGTGCGCGGCGAAGCTTCCCTCCGAGGCGGATGTGAACGCATCCAAGGCGCCCTCGCCGGTTTTCGCAAGATCCGCCTTCAAAGCCTCGCACGCGTCCGACGCTGCGAAATGGGTCGCCACGCCGGCCGCCGTCACGTCGTCGCCCTTGAGACGTGCGCCGGTGAGGCCCAACCAATAGCCGAGCCGTCCAGCCAAGCGCGGCAGAAACCAGCCGCCGCCGACATCTGGCAACAGGCCGATGCCGACCTCGGGCATGGCGAAAACGGTGCGTTCCGTCGCCACCCTGTGCGAGCCGTGAACGCTGATCCCGACGCCGCCGCCCATGACGATCCCATCGATGAAGGCGACGTAAGGCTTCGGGTAGTGGAAGATGAGGTCGTTGAGCCGGTACTCCGTCCGGAAGAATGACGCACCGCTGTCATCGCCCGCGGCGGCGCCCTCGGCGAGTTTCACAACGTCGCCGCCAGCGCAGAAGCCGCGCGTATCGGGCGCGTGGTCAAGAATGATGAGGTCGATCGCCGGGTCGGCGCGCCAGGCAAGCAGAGCTTCCGTCAGCGTCTGGCACATCTCCTCCGTCAGCGCATGCAGCGCTTCCGGCCGGTTGAGGCGCAAGCGGCCCGCCCGTCCCTCAACCCAATGCAGCACCTTTTCGTCAGTCACTAGGCTCGCCCCCTCGTCGCTCGGCCCGCCGTCACTTGTCCTTGAACTCCGCCGGTCGCTTCTCTGAGAAGGCACTCATACCCTCTTTTTGGTCATGGGTGCCAAAAAGTCCCTGGAACAAGCGCCGTTCGAAGCGAACGCCCTCGGTGGTCGGCAACTCCAGGGCGCGCCCGACCATCTCCTTGGCCGCCATAATCGAGGGAATGGAATAGCCCGCGACTTCGTTTGCGGCCTGCAGCGCTTCGTCCATCAGCGCGTCATGGGCGACGACCCGGCTGACGAAGCCCATTCGGTCGGCCTCTTCCGCATCGATCATGCGGCCGGTGAGAATAAGGTCCATGGCCTTCGCCTTGCCGACTGCTTTGGTGAGCCGGATCGAGCCGCCCATGCCGGGCGTGACGCCCAGCTTGATCTCAGGCTGGCCGAACTTCGCTTTGTCGGATGCGATCACCAGGTCGCACATCAGCGCCAGCTCGCAGCCGCCGCCGAGCGCAAAGCCGTTGACGGCCGCGATGATCGGCTTGCGGCAGGCGGCGAGCCGGTCCCAGCCGGCGAAATAATCGGCGAGATACATGTCTGAGAAACTTTGCGGCTGCATCTCTTTGATGTCGGCCCCAGCCGCAAACGCCCGGCCGGCGCCGGTCAACACGGTGACGGCGGCGCTCGAATCCCGGTCGATGTCCGCAACGCAGGCCGATAGCTCCTCCATCACGGCGGCGTTGAGGGCGTTCAGCTGATCGGGCCGATTGATCGTCACCAGCACGACGCGATCGCGTTGCTCCACCGTTAGTGTCTCGTAGCTTGTCATATCGGTTCCGCTCCTTCTCCGACCCTCGCATTGTGCGGCGCGCCATCGCGCGCCGCTACTCGCTTAAATGACCATAGCATGTCGGCGAGCGCGCCGGTCGGCGTCAATGGGAAAGCAGCAGAACGCAAAGCGCCGCGGCCGCTGTTGAGCGCGGGTGGCGGATTTCTAGAGGGGCGCATTCTTCTGGCGACGACAGCCCGCGCCCAACGCCGTTTATGCGTTGGGCCGATGTCGCTTCCTCAGCCTTCCGGTTGAAGGCCGAACCCACACGGCTCGCCGCGCCGCGCAAACGCAAATGAAGGCTCGCCGCCGCCGGAACCACAAACATCAAGATAAGCGTCCCAAAAACAATGCCGAAGCCGAGCGATACGGCGGTTGGCACAAGGAACGCCGCCTGGACGCTCCGCTCCAAGATAATCGGCGTTACGCCCAAACAGGTCGTCAGGGATGTCAGCAATATGGGCCGGAAACGCGAGACCGCCCCCTCGACGATCGCCTCCGCGTCGGCGACGCCTCGCGCGAGGGCATTGTTGATGAAATCGACCATCAACAAAGCATCGTTGATGATAACGCCAGACAAGCCGATCACGCCAAACATGCTGAGGAGCGACAGGTTGAGCCCGAGAAGCGCGTGCCCAATGAGGGCGCCGACAAGCCCAAAAGGCACAATCATGAGAATAACGAGTGGCTGCGTGTACGAACTGAACGCGAGCGCGAGCAGCGCGTAGATCACAAATATCGCGATCAGGAAGTTCCGCTGCAGCGCGCCTTGCGCGTCAGACTGTTCCTGCTGTTCGCCGCCCACGCCTATTTGAACACCTGGAAAGTCGTCTTGAAGTTTCGGCCAGATGTCCTGGAAGATCCGCCTATTCAGGATGTCGCCCGTGGTGACCCTCAAATCGGCGTCGGCCTCCAACGTATAGATGCGGCGCCCGTCTTGCCGATTAATGATGGAGGGCGCGTCGCCTACGGATACATCCGCAAGCTGAGATATGGGAATGAACGCGCCGTTAAAGAAAATGCGTTTGTTGAGAAGCGCGCCAATGTCGGCGCGCTCAGCCTCCGGCAGGCGGAGCCTCACTTCGATCTCCTCTTGATCGCGCTGTATACGCACGGCTTCCGCCCCGAAGAATGCGGCGCGCACCTGCCGCGCGACGTCCTCCAGGGGCACGCCCAGCGCGCGGGCGGCAGGAGACAGCTCGATCTGAACTTCTTCGGTGGTCCGGAACCGGTCGTCCCGGACAGAGCGGGCGCCGGGCATTTGTTCGACCTCAGACCTCAAGGCCGCCATCGCGCTGCGCGTGGTCGCGTCATCCTCGCCCGTGACGTACAACGTGACGTCCGCGTCGTCAGAGATAAGATCCGCTGAGAAGGACAGCGTTTGGGCGCCGGCGATTGGCCCGGTCGCCGCGCGCCAGGCGTTCTCTAAGTCTTCCGAAGTGAACTCCCGCTCGGCCGCATCTTGCATTCGCAGCGACACAAATCCTCGGTTCGGCGCAGCGCCTCCAGAAGCTCCGGCGGAGGGCGGCCCACCGCCAGCCAGCGCTTCGCCCAAAGTCCAGAAGACACCCGTCAACACATCGTCCGGGTTCGCATTGGCCTCGCGCGCCACTTCTTCGGCGGCGACGTAGGCGCCGTCTACAATCTGCTGGAGGGCGGCTCGTGTTTGGGTTTCGGACGCGGCCTCGGCCAGTTCGATCTCGGCAATGAGAAAATTGCCTTCGATCGGCGGAAAGAAATCAAACTTCACCAAACCGCTCGCCAGGACCCCGAAGCTGGCGACCAATACGCCAACCGCGCCAGCGATTGTCACCACGGGATGAGCGACGCTCATAGAGACCGCCGGGCGCAAACGCTGTCCGCTGAACTCATCCAATCGACGCGCGGTCCATCGACTGGCCGGCTCGGCGAAGCGCCGTAACGTGAACCGGCCCGGTTCTGCGTTGGTCAGGTGAGACAAGTGCTTAGGGAGAATGAAGAAGGATTCCACCAAGGACATGAACAAGACGAAGATCACGACCGACGCGATCGCACCCAGGAACTGGCCAAAAGTTCCGGGGATAAATATGAGCGCTAAGAACGCGACAATTGTGGTGCTGACGGAAAACAGAACGGGCCCGGTCACCCTCAGAACGCCTTTGCGCGCAGCTTCCAACTTGCGTTGACCGCGTTCGACCTCTGAATAGATGTTCTCGCCCACCACAATCGCATCGTCGACGACAATGCCAATGGCGAGGACGAAGCCAAAAAGACTGAGTTGACTGATGGCGACGCCGAACAGCGCCATGGGGACAAAGGCCGCCACAAAACTGACCCCGACGCCGACCGCCACCCAAAAGGCCACGCGCACATCTAAGAACAACAGCAGGATGCCCGTCACCAGGATAAGGCCAAGGATCGCGTTGCGGACCAGAAGATCAATACGGCTTTGGAGATTGACGCTTTGGTCGTTCCACAGCGTCACGGCGACGCCGGCCGGAGCGGTTTTTTCGAGGAAAGCGATCTCCTCATTCACCGCTTCAATGATGTCGAATACGCGCTCGTCGCCCACCCGGAACACCAACAGGGCCACGGCCTGCTCGCCGTTCAGGTTTGCGTCGATTGGCGTATCGGCCAGACCGTCCGTCACCACCGCAATATCAGAAAGGCGGATCGGCGCGCCGGCGCCGGAGCTTGAGACGATGACGTCTTCAAATTCTTCACCCGTCTCATTTTCGCCAAGGGTGCGCACGAGCGTCCGGCGATCCGGCCCTTCGATTTCGCCGCCAGACAGCTCCAGGCTTTGCGCGCCAATAACGCTCGCGAGTTGGGGAAGTGACGTCCCCAACGCCTCCAATTGCGATGACGGCACCGCGATGTCGATAAGGTAGTCCGGAACGCCAGAGACGCGCGCTCGGCTTACGGCTTTCGTTGATGTCAGCCGCCGCTGGGAATCCTGGGCGATCCTTTTTAGGGTCAGCGCGTCCACATCGCCGGAGAGGATCACCTGGGCGATCAACTCATCGGGCTCGACCTGGCCGATCTGCGGCTCCTCGGCGTCTTCAGGAAAGACCGTAATCTGGCCAACTTGCGTGCGAACCTCGTTGACGAACTCGGCCGTATCCTCTCCGTCCCGTAGCTCAATGACAATATTCGCGACGTTCTCGCCGGCCACAGCGGTGATCTTCTTGACGCCTTCGAGCCCTTCGAGCTGCTCCTCGATAGGCTCGACAATCCCCTCCTCCACCTCTTCAGGCGACGCGCCGGGATAGGGCACCGTGATGTCTACGGCGAAAGGATCGACCTCAGGAAAGATACGGATTATCAGCGTGCCGCTCGCCAAAACGCCGACAAGCACGAGGAGCCCGGCGAGAAGGTTGGCGGCGACGCGATTGTCGAGAAAGAACTCGATGAGCCGGGTCATCAAGCGCCCGCGTCTTGACCCGGCCGCTCGGACGCGCCGGACTTGTCACTCTTAAGACGAACGGAGAGCCCTTGGCGCTCTTCCGTCAACGCCGTCGCCAGCAGCGGTTGGCGACGCAGATCCGTCTCCGCCGCA
>JBCDJH010000158.1:0-5714 GCA_038747965.1 Pseudomonadota bacterium | reverse complement strand
GTTGTGGACGGCGTTGTGCTCGCCCGGGCCGGCCAAGCGTTCATTGATCTGTATGATCTGGAGCGGGTCGAGGTCCTGAAAGGCCCGCAAGGAACGCTCTACGGCAAGAACGCCTCCTCCGGCGTTGTTCAGTTCGTCTCCCGCGGCCCGAGCGAAGAGTTCGAAGCCTCCGTTGACGGTTTTTGGGCGGAAGACGCGGAATATCGTGTGAAAGGCGCCGTGTCCGGCCCCGTCAACGATATGGTTGGCGTACGGTTGAACGCATTCTATGGCAATTTCGACGGCTTCGTGAACAACCTGGCCTTGAATGAAGACGTGTACGGCTATGAGCGCTTCGGTGTGCGCGGCATGGTCGAGTTCACGCCGACGGATACGTTCACGGCGCGGCTCACCGCCGACTATGCTGACGCCGACGACGATTGCTGCTCTGAAGTTGTACGGGCCGACAATGGCGGCATCCGCGCATTCGCCGCTCAGCAGGGCGGCGTGGTCTTCCCAGACGGCGAGGGCGCGCTGACGACGACCGCCAGCAACGCCGCGCAAGTCACGGAAAACGAGCATATCGGCGTTGCGCTCAACGCGGATTGGGACATTGGCGCCTTCACGCTCACCTCCATCACCGCGTACCGCGAATGGGAAAACGTTGAGCGTCAGGACATTGACGACGGCCCCTTCGGCGCGACGGAGCGCGATGGCGACGATCCCGCCAATATCACCCTCGCCAGCGTCGACGGCGTTTTGGTTGGCCAAGGCACGGCGCGGGACTTCGGCCCGCAAACTTGGACCCAGTGGTCGCAAGAGCTGCGCTTGGCTTCGCAAGACAACGACGTTTTTGAATGGCAGGTCGGCCTCTTCTACTACACCTCGGAAGTGGATCGTCAGTTCTCGCGCTTTGACGCGCTCTGCATCGACGATCCGACGGGCGCCATCGGCGGCGTTGATCTCTCCGGCCTCGCGGCCACCGATCTTTGTCCGACGTCAAACATTCAGTTGCCCTCAGCGACGGCGTTCATGACGGTGGATAACGAATCCTACGCCGCGTACGGCCACGGCACTTGGTTCGCCACCGATCGGTTGAGCTTCACCGGCGGCATCCGCTTCACCCGGGACGAGATCTCCTTCACCCACGAGCGTGAGCGGGTGGGCGATGAGTATATCGACATCCTCGGCAACAATGACGGCAACCCGAACAACGACGGCGGCGTCTTCGCCCTGCAGGTCGACCAAGGCCTTGAGAGCGACAGCCAAGACAACAACAACGTGTCGGGTTCGTTCTCTGTGAACTACGACGTGAGCGATCGTCTGTTCACCTACATCAAATACTCCCGCGGCTATAAGGGGCCGGCCTACAACGTGTTCTTCAACGCGCGGAACGGCGAGAACCTGCTTGGCCGTCCTCTGACGGCGGATGACGATCCGAACTTCAACGGCTCCTTCACGCCGATTGATGCGGAGACCTCAAACGCCTATGAGATCGGCTTCAAATGGACGTTCGACAACGCCTATGTGTCGGTCGCGGCGTTCCGCCAAGACTATTCGGACTTCCAGGCCAACAACTTCATCATCACCGCCGGCGCGGTGACGACCAACCTCACCAACGCAGGCGATGTGCGTACGGAAGGCTTGGAGATCGAGTTCTTGGCTGACCCGACAGACAATCTCAGCCTCTATGGCGGCGTCACCTTCGCGGACGCCGAAATCCAAGATCATTGCGCAAGCTTGAGCGCCGTCGATCTGGAAGCCGCCATCGCCAACGGAACCCCATGCAGCACGAACAAAGGCGTCGACCTTCCGTTTGCGCCGAAAATGAAGGGCTCCTTCAACGCGGAATACTCTGTGCCGCTGTCGCCGACCGTGGATCTGGAGATCGTCAACGGCGTCTCCTTTCAAAGCGAAAGCTTCGGCGTCCTTGGCGAGCCGGATGCGCAACGGATCGACGGCTTCTACATCTACAACGCCCAGGTCGGCCTCTCCTTCCTGGACGACCAGTACACGGTGGCGGTCTTCGGCCGGAACCTCTTCAACCAATCCTACATCGCAGCCACCAACGAAGGCGGCGAAGTCGCCCGCTTGCCCCGCGATCAGGAGCGCTACTTCGGCGTCCGCGCCGCCGCGCGGTTCTAGTCCGCACATCATCTGACCCGCCGGCTTGCCCGGCGGGGCACGGCAAAGATGGGCGCCTCGTTTCAGCGAGGCGCCTTTTTTTGTTTGTGCGCGCGCCTTATGCGCCGTCATGACATCTGGGAGGCGGTGAACTAAACTCGCGCGAGAAGTGTTACAGTGGATGGCCGCACAAGCCGTCGGAGCGGTAAGGCGAAGCCGAGCGGCGTCTGTCGAGGCCGCATAGGGGAGCAATGTATGCGACGGTCCTTGAGCCGATTAAATCTGAGAATGGGCGCGTTCGTGCGTGTGTGCGTTTGTTTTTGTGCGTTCGCAGTCGCTTGGAGCGGTGGAGCGGCTCATGCTCAACGCTTTGGCGGGATTTCCTCAGGACTTGTCAATCTTGGCGACGTTTTGCTGCCGAATACGACGCAGCTCACCCTTGGTATCGGTCCGAACTATCTGCCTGACTACATCGGATCCGACGACTACGATTTCGGCGTCGATGGCAACATCTTCATCCGCTTCAACAACTACGCGACGGTCTCCAACGAGGGCGCCGACTTCAATATTTTGGGCCTCTCCGATTTTGAGCTTGGGCCGTCGATCGACCTCGTCGGCGGGCGCAATGATGATCGGAACCCGGCGCTAGAGGGCCTCGGCGACATTGGCCGGTCCCTGGAGATCGGCGTCTACGGCAAGGCGCGGATTCGCGATGTCTACACAGCGCGGGTTCAGTATCGCTGCGGCCTCACCGGTCACGACGGCGATACAATCGTGGTGCGGCTCAATCGCCTCCTTTACCGCAGCGCCAATGAGCGCCTTTCCGTCGCCGGCGGCGTGCGGTGGTTTTGGGGCGATAAGGACTATATTCGCGCCTTCTTTGGCGTTGATGAAGAACAATCGGCCGCGTCTGGCCTCGCCGTGACGGAGCCGGACGGCTCGACGCGAGATCTGCGGCTCAGCTTCGCCGCCCAGTGGCGCGTGCGAGACCGGTGGGCCTTCAACGCCTATACGGGGTATTCCGCACTCGTCGGAAACGCCGCGAGCGCCCAGATTGTGAATGATTTCGGCACGCGGCATCAGTTCGGCGTCGGCGCGAACCTCACCTACACCTTCGATCTGGAATTGCCGCACCGCTAGCGCGAATTGCAGCGAAAGTGGCTCCGCGGTTTCGCGTCCGCAATTCGCGCAAGCAAACACTTAAAGCCGTTTGCGGCCTCTTAACTGAATCGTATCAGACGCAAACGGCTCTAGGACGGCTTACGCACGCCCGCCCACTTCATCAGTTTAAAGCGGAAGGCGTCGAGGAGCGCTTCAAACGACGCGTCGATGATATTGGGCGAGACGCCGACGGTGAACCAGCGCTCCCCGTCTTTGTCGATGCTCTCAATCAGGGCGCGGGTGATCGCCTCGGTTCCCGTGTTGAGAATCCGCACCTTGAAGTTCTCCAAACGCAGATCGCTCACGGGCTCCGCGTAAACCGTCAAGCTTTTGCGCAGCGCCTGGTCGAGCGCATGGACCGGGCCGTCGCCCTCGGCCGCGATCAGCGTCGTCTCTAAGCCAGCGGTAATTTTGAGCGTCGCTTCCGTAACCGTGACGCGCTCTCCGAGCGCGTTGAACCGGTTCTCCACGGCGACGCGGTAGGTCTCAACTTTGAAGTAGTCGTCAAGGCCTGTGAGCCGGCGGCGCGCGAGGATCTCGAAGGAGGCCTCCGCGGTGTCATACGCGTAGCCCGCCGCCTCGCGCTCCTTCACGTAGTCCAGCAATTCGGCGACGCGCGGATGATCGGCGTCATGATCGAGCGCTAAGCGGCTTAGGTGAGAGAGGATGGTCGCGCGTCCGGATTGGTCCGACACCAGAATTTTGCGCGCATTGCCGACGCTTTCCGGCGGCACATGTTCGTAGGTGTCCGGATTTTTGCGGATCGCCGAGACATGCAAGCCGCCCTTATGGGCGAAGGCCGCGTCCCCCACATAAGGCGCGTGGCGATCCGGAAGCCGGTTCATCAGGTCGTCGAATTGCTGCGAGACATGGGTGAGCGTGGCGAGCGCTTCGCGGGTGACGCCGGTCTCATACTGCTCCGCCAGCTCGGGCTTCAACATCAGATTAGGGATCAACGTCACCAGATTGGCGTTGCCGCACCGCTCGCCCAGCCCGTTCAGCGTGCCTTGCACCTGCCGCGCGCCGCCCCGAATGGCGGCGAGCGAGTTCGCCACCGCCATGCCGGTGTCGTTGTGGGCGTGGATCCCCAACTTATCGCCCGGCGCGATTTCGCTGACATCCCGAACGATGCGCTCCACCTCATGGGGAAGCGTCCCGCCATTGGTGTCGCACAGCACCGCCCATCTCGCGCCAGAGCCGAGCGCCGCATTCACGCACGCGATCGCATAATCGCGCCGCGCCTTGAAGCCGTCGAAGAAATGCTCCGCATCGAACAGAGCTTCCTTGCCCGCCGCGACGATCGCCTCAACCGTTTCGGAAATAGCGTCGAGATTTTCATCGAGCGACACGCCGAGCGCCGTCTCCACATGGTAATCCCAGCTCTTGCCGACCACGCAGATGGCCGGCGCCGATGATGAGAGGAGGGGCGCAAGACCCGGATCGTTTGATGCGCTGCGCCCGGCGCGTTTGGTCATGCCGAAGGCGGTGAAGCGCGCGCCCGTCAGCGCCGGCGGATCGGCGAAGAACTCTGTGTCCGTCGGGTTGGCGCCAGGCCAACCGCCCTCCACATAGTCGATCCCGAGCTGATCGAGCATTTGCGCGACCAGCCGCTTGTCCGCGACGCTGAAGTCGACGCCTTGGGTTTGGGCCCCGTCGCGCAGGGTCGTGTCGTAAAGATAGATGCGGTCTTTCGCCATAGCGCGTGTCGTCATCGGTTTCTGAGCGCTCCCCAGCGAACGCTTGACCGTCAATCCTAGCAGAAACCGGAGGAGCGGTCGCTAAGCGGCGTCAGCGGCGCTGGTCTCGCCGCCCAGGGGCTTTTCGAAGAGGCGATAGGTTTTGTAGGGCTCCCCGCCGATCTCCTCAATCAGCCGCTTCATATTGCGATTGTTGTCGAGGATCCAGGAGAGCTCGGAGGTGACGACGCCGCGCGCCCGGCACGCCTGATAAACGGCGTCGATGACCGCAAAAGACAGCCCCGCGCCCACTGTCGAGCCCTGCAGCCGTTTGCGCACGCCCATAAGCGGCATGCGTATGCTCTTCAGCCCCGCGACTTTGAGGCGATAAAGCAGTTTCGCCCAACCGAAGGGGAGAAGCCTGCCGCCCAGGTCCCGTGTTGCTTCGGGCAGGTTCGGGAGCGCCAGGGCGAACGCCACCGGCTCCCCGTTCCATTCGGCGATGCTCAGCCAGTCCGGCCTCACCAATGGCCGCAGCTCATTCGCCATATGGGCGATCTCGGGTGGCGCGAAGGGGATGAACCCCCAATTCTCTGACCATGCGTCGTTGAAGATATCCATGATGGTTTCAACCTCTTGCCGGTAGGCGCTCACGTTGAGCGAGCGCATCTGGACCGACGGGTCGGAGGCGAGGCGTTTCACCAGCTTCTGCAGGCGCGGCGGCACGGCGTCGTTGGTCAGCGAGAAGCGGTAGGCGATGAGGTCTTTCGCGGG
>JBCDJH010000157.1:0-5749 GCA_038747965.1 Pseudomonadota bacterium | reverse complement strand
GTTCACCCGAGCGCCAACGCATGTGTCGCCAACGCGGGTGTGGACGGCGTAGGCGAAATCAAGCGGCGTCGCCCCGCGCGGCAAGTCAATCAGGCGGCCCTTTGGGGTGAAGCAAAACACCTGGTCTTGAAACAGCTCCAGCTTGGCGTGTTCCAGAAATTCTTCCGGATCGTCGCCATGGTCGAGCATCTCGACGACGCTTTGCAGCCAGTCATAAGGATCGCGCAAGCCGGGCTCCGCGCCTGGGCCCAGCTCAACGCTCGCGGCGCCGCTCTGCAGGTCAGGGTCCTTATACCGCCAATGGGCCGCCACCCCGCGTTCAGCGGTTTCATGCATTTCCTTGGTGCGGATCTGGATTTCCAACTTCTGGGCGTTCGGCCCCCAAACCGCCGTGTGAAGCGAACGATAATTGTTCGGCTTCGGCGTAGAGATGTAGTCGCGAAAATGCCCCGGCGCGCAGGCCCAGGCGTCATGGATAACGCCCAGCGCCTTATAACAATCGGGCACGGTGGCCACGATCACCCGCAACGCGAAGATGTCGGAGAGCTGCTCAAAGCTCACATCCTTCGCCTGCATCTTGCGCCAAATCGAGTAGGGTCGCTTCTCCCGCGTGCGGACGGAGGCCGGCACGCCGCCCTCGTTTAAGGCGGCCTCCAGTTTCCGCGCGCTTTGCTCCATAGCGTCGCCAGCGTCCGCGCGCAGATATTCAAGGCGCCGCGTGATCGAAACGCGGGCGGCCCCGTTCAAATGGGCGAAGGCGAGATCCTCCAGCTCCTCCCGGAACCGGTGGACGCCAATGCGGCCGGCGAGCGGGGCGAAGATCTCCATCGTCTCCAAAGCGATGCGCCTGCGCTTCTCAGGCTTTGGGTGATGATCGAGGGTGCGCATGTTGTGCAGGCGATCTGCAAGCTTCACCAGCAACACCCGCACGTCTTTCGACATGGCGAGGAGGAGCTTGCGGAAGTTCTCCGCCTTCTCGGAGCCGTCCGATTTCAGCTCCATGCGGGTCAGCTTGGTGACGCCGTCGACCAGCTGGGCGACCTCCTCGCCGAACAGCTCGCCGATTTCAGCGCGGGTCGCGCCGGTGTCTTCGATGGTGTCGTGCAGCAGCGCCGTGACGATGGTCGCGGGGTCCGCGCGCAGATCGGTGAGGATGCCGGCGACTTCCAAAGGATGGGAAAAATATGGATCGCCCGACAGGCGCGACTGACCTCCATGCGCCCGCATGGCGAACACGTAGGCCCGGTTTAGCAAATCTTCGTCGGCGCGCGGATCGTAACTGCGCACCCGATCGACCAGCTCGTACTGCCTTATGAAGCCGCGTGGCCTCTTACGCGCCGGCTCCGGCGGCGCCTCGTTTGACGCAGGCGCATCCTCCGCCGCTCCGCCACCAGCGTCTGACGCCGGGCGCGGCGGCGACGCAGCCGCATCAGAGCCCGCGCCAAACGGCGCATGGCCCGGCCCATCATCGGCCGCGTCACGGGGTGGGGCGTGCGGCGGGGTCCCGTCGTCCATGCAATGGAGAACCCTCGCCTTAGTCCCGAGACGGCGGCGGGGCGGAGGCGACTTGCGCCTGCAGGGCCTTGAGCAGATCTTCCTCGGTGATGGCGTCCATCTCCGGCACATCGGCAGAGCCGAGCAGCGGCGCTTCTTCCTCGTCCGGCTCGTCCGTATCGATTTGCTTCTGCATGCTAGCGATGAGGTCTTCGCGCAGATCGTCGGACGAGATCGTTTCGTCCGCCACCTCTCGCAGCGCAACGACTGGGTTCTTATCCCGGTCGCGATCGACGGTGAGCTCCGCCCCGGCGGACAGCGCTCGCGCCCGGTGGGCGGCCAAAAGAACCAGCTCAAAACGATTAGGGACCTGCTCTACGCAGTCCTCGACGGTGACGCGCGCCATTCAATAGCTCCGATGTCCTGTGAATCTCCTACTTATGCGTTGCAGCAGCGATCCGCAAGCAGCGAGAGGCGAACGGAGAGCCGTTTTAGGAGAGCGGCCAAGCCTCGGTTTCCGGCTCGGCCTCGGCGATAAGGTCCGCGATCGCCCGTCCGTCCTTTGGACGCATCCAGTCCGGCGCGATATCGGCCAGCGGGCGCAGCACAAACAAGCGGCGCGACATTCGCGGATGCGGCAGGGTCAGCGGCGGCCCCTCGCCGCTTTGTGGAAACGAGCCGACGCGGCCTGCGTAATCCAGAATGTCAAGGTCGAGGGTGCGGGCCGCCCAGCGCGCGCGCCTCACGCGGCCAAAGGCGTTCTCGATCTCCAACAGGCGGGCGAGCAGCGCCTGCGGCGGCAAATCCGTCTCAATTTGCGCGGCGGCGTTCACATAAGTGGGCCCTGACGGGTCCGGCCAAGCGCGCGAGGCGAACAGCTGCGATCGCCGAGCAACGGTTCCCACCGCCGCCAAGCGCTCTATCGCACTTTCAACGATCGCGGCAGGCGCGTCCCCGCCCTGGGCCTCATTCGACCCAAGCGCAATGTAAACCCGTTCGGCCGAGCGCTCGTTTGACATGGGCTGGATCGTCGCACCCTCTCTGGAATCCGAAGCCCCTCCTACATAACTTCCTTCTAATACAAACTGATAGCGCGACGTTTGAAACGAATCCCTCTAACAAACATAGACGGCCCATTGGCGAGTTCGCCGCGGCCAGAGAGTATTGAGAACGGCCATCCCCCTTATGAGATCCTACCCCGACGAACGCACCGCCATCTTTATTGATGGGGCGAACCTTTACGCCGCGGCCCGCTCCCTCGGCTTCGACATCGACTACAAATTGCTGTTGCAAGAATTCTCTAAGAGTGGGCGGCTTCTCCGCGCATTCTATTACACGGTGCTTGTCGAGGATCAGGATTACTCGCCCATCCGCCCGCTGGTCGATTGGCTCGATTACAACGGCTTCACCATGGTGACGAAGTCGACGCGCGAGTACACAGACAACCAAGGCCGCCGCAAGGTGAAGGGCAGCATGGATGTGGAGCTCACCATCGATATGATGGAGATCGCGCCGCATGTGGATCACATCTATCTATTCTCCGGCGACGGCGACTTCCGGCGATTGGTCGAAACGGTGCAGCGCAAAGGCAAGCGCGTGACGGTTGTCTCCACTGTCAAATCGTCTCCCCCCATGGCGGCGGACGATTTGCGTCGCCAAGCCGACAATTTCCTCGATCTGTCCGTGCTCGCCGAAAAGGTCGGGCGCCGGCAGAGCTCGCGGCCGACTGAACGGTCTGACGACTATGACGACGTCGATGATGACGATGACTACGACGACGACGATTACGAGGATTGAGGGTGGCGAGTGCGGCGTCCCCGCGCGCGGCGAGCCTCTCCTCGGCGACATTTGAACCGGCAGCCGATTGCGCCTTGTGCGATCGTCTCGTTGAGTTTCGAAGGGCCAATGAGGCCGCCTACCCGAGCTTCCACAACGCGCCCGTCCGCTCCTTCGGGCCAGACGCCGCGCGGCTCCTCATCGTTGGCCTCGCGCCAGGCCTCAAGGGGGCCAATCAAACCGGACGCCCCTTCACCGGGGATTACGCCGGCGATCTCCTCTACGAGACGCTGGGCGCTTTCGGCTTCGCAGATGGAACGTACGCCGCCGATCCTGGCGACGGGCTAACGCTCGTCGATTGCGCCATCACCAACGCTGTGCGCTGCGTGCCGCCGCAGAACAAGCCCATTGGCGCGGAGACCAAAGCGTGCCGGCCGTTTCTCGCTGAGCGGCTCGGGGGCATGCCGAACCTCACGGCCGTCGTCGCCCTCGGCAAACTCGCCCACGACAACGTGTTGGCGGCGCTGTCTCAGCGCCTGGCGGCCCACAAATTCGCCCATGGCGCGGAACATGACGTGCCCCGGCCTGGCGCCTCAGACGCCGGCGCGCCGCTGCGGCTCTTCGACAGCTACCACTGCTCCCGGTACAACACGAATACAGGACGCCTCACCGCGCCCATGTTTCAGGCGGTCTTCTCCGCGGTGCGCGATTATCTCGGGCCGTCTTGAGCGGTTAGATCCAACGTCGAACCCGGCGCTGATAATCCTTATACGCATCTTTGAATTTACGGGTCAGATACGCCTCTTCTTTGCGTATGACCAAGTTCTGGATGAGGTAGGTGAATATGAAGGTTGCCGCCAATAACCAGGCGCTGCGGCTCATAAGAAAGAGACCCAGAAGGATCATCGCCATGGCCAAGTATATGGGATTTCGGGTGAAGCGGTAAGGCCCGGTCTCGAATACTTGGTTGGTGGGGGTGCTTGGCGGCAACCCCTCTCCCGAGCGCAGAAACAATCCGGCCGCAGCCCCTCCGAGGAACACGGCGAGGGCGATCAGGATCAAACCCATCGAATTGGCGAGCCCCTCGGGCAGCGGCAACCGGAAGCTAAAGAAAATGTGCAGCAGAGCGGCCGAAGCAATGCAGACAACAAACAACACGGGCGGATGAAGTCTGGCGTTCGCGTGATCCGGCTGATCGCGAGAGGCTGCCGCATCCTCCGGCCGTTCAGCTCTGAGCGGCGGCTCCGCCTCGGCGTCTGGCCTATCCTCGCTCACGCATCAGCCTCGCTTTTTCCCGGTTCCAGTCGCGGTCCCGTTCGGTCTGCCGCTTGTCCCGCGCATCCTTGCCCTTCGCCAAGCCAAGTTCCAGCTTAGCACGCCCGCGGTCGTTAAAGTACAGTTTGAGCGGCACCAAGGTGTAGCCCTTGCGCTGAATCGCCCCGGCGAGTTTTCCCATCTCGCGCTTATGGAGCAGCAGCTTGCGATGCCGCCGCGGCGCATGGTTCTGGCGATTGCCGGCGGAGTATTCGGGAATATAGGCGTTGATGAGGAACAGCTCGCCATTCTCATCGGATGCGTAGGACTCGGCGATGTTGGCCTTGCCTTCGCGCAGGGCCTTCACCTCGGTGCCGAGCAGCATCAGGCCCGCCTCCACCGTCTCTTCAATAAAGTAATCGTGGCGCGCCCGCCGGTTCTCAGCGACGAGCTTGCGCGGCGCGCTCGCTGATTGCTTGGCGGCCATCTGTGGTGTCCAATCTCATCTAGGGCGCAGCGGGGCCGCGCCCTCGCCGGCTTCTTCAATCAACCAGTCCGGCGCTGCGGAGCGCGGCGTCCACCGCCGCTTTTGACGCGTCGCTGGGCGCCGTCACGGGCAACCGGACCTCAGACCCGCAAAGACCAAGCTTTTCCGCCGCATACTTAACGGGGGCCGGACTGGTGTCTGAGAAGAGAGCGGCATGTAGGGGCGCAAGCGCGTCTTGCCAAGCCAGCGCTGTCTCAAAATCGCCCGCCAGCGTCGCTTTTTGGAACGCCGCGCAAGGCCCGGGCGCGATATTGGCGGTGACCGATATGCATCCCACCCCGCCATGGGCGTTGAAGCCGAGGGCCGTGGCGTCCTCGCCGGAGAGCTGAATGAAGTCCGTCCCGCAGGCGCGCCGCTGAAGCGACACGCGCGCCAAATCCCCGGTCGCATCCTTAACGCCGACAATGCGCGGCAGTTCAGAAAGGCGCGCCATCGTCTCCACCGAGATATCGACGATGCTCCGCCCCGGAATGTTGTAGAGGAAAATCGGCAGCCCCACCGCGTCGTTGACGGCTTTGAAGTGGGCGTAGAGGCCCGCCTGGTTCGGCTTGTTGTAATAAGGCGCCACGACAAGAAGCGCGTCCGCGCCCGCATTTTCGGCATGCTGGGCCAACGAAATCGCTTCATCGGTCGAATTCGATCCGGCGCCCGCAATCACGGGCGCGGGGCGCGGCGCGG
>JBCDJH010000156.1:0-5766 GCA_038747965.1 Pseudomonadota bacterium | reverse complement strand
GTTCAGCGTTGCCAGCCGCCTTCGCCGCCGCGGCGCTACGCTCCGCAGCCGCGCCGCAGCCGCCGGGCTCTATCACATCCGCCGTCTTCGGGGCCTCAGACGTTATCATAGATAACCTCCAGAGACGGCTTGGGCTCATAATCAGCGCCGCGCATATCGGCGTCGCTCGCCGGCTCCAAAGCAACGCCAGCGCCCGTTTCTTCCGGCGAGAACAAGCCGAGGAGCCCATCGGAGCTGAGCGGCGTCGGCTGTTCAGGCGGGGCTTCCGCCACATTTGTCGCCAGCGCCTCAAACAGAGGCGCCCATTCCCCGCCTGGTTTGCCGATGATCTGATAGTTCGCAGACTTCCGGCGAATGTCCTCATGCGCTGGAATGGCTGAGAGGATCGGGATGCCGACCGCTTCTGCGAACGCCGCAGCTTCGCCGGTGCCGTCGTCCTTATTCACGACCATGCCGGCCACGCCCACATTGCCGCCAAGGCGCCGGAAGTACTCCACCGCGGAGCACACATTATTGGCGACATAGAGCGACTGCAGATCATTGGAGGCGACGACGATAACCTTCTGGCACATATCCCTGGCGATCGGCAGACCAAACCCTCCGCATACGACATCGCCGAGGAAGTCGAGCAGAACGTAATCGAAATCCCATTCGTGGAAGCCGAGTTTCTCCAGCGTTTCAAAGCCGTGGATAATCCCTCGGCCGCCGCAGCCGCGGCCGACTTCAGGGCCGCCAAGCTCCATGGCGTAGACGCCGTCTCGCTTGAAGCACACATCGCCGATCTGAACCTCTTCGCCGGCCAGCTTCTTTTTGGAGGAGGTCTCAATGATGGTGGGGCAGGATTTTCCGCCGAACAGCAGCGAGGTGGTGTCGCTTTTCGGATCGCAGCCGATCAGCAGCACCCGTTTGCCCTGCTGCGCCATCATGTAGCTGAGGTTGGACAGGGTGAAGCTTTTGCCGATCCCGCCTTTGCCGTAGATGGCGATGATCTGGGTTTTCTTAGTCGTCTCGCCAACCGGTACGGGATCGGGTTCAATCGCCGCTTCGGCGCGCAAGTTCTTGTTCTGAAGAAGAGTGACGCTCATGCTCGGCCGCTCCAATCTAGGATCATTTTGAGGCAGGACGGATCTTCAAACGCAGTGCGATAGGCGGCGCCGGCGTCCGCGACCGGCGCGCGGTGGGTGATGAGCCCGTCGAGGGACAGCCGCCCGGCCTCTACGGCGTCGATCACCGCTTCCAGATCCGGCGGCGCCCACTCGGCGGCGACGCGCAGGCGCGCCTCCTTCATGAAGGCCGGCGGAAAGGCGAAGGAAAGCGGCTTGTCGTAAAAGCCCGCCAACACCACCTCGCCGCCTTTGGCGAGCGCAAAAATCAGTGTGTCAAGCAATCGGCTATCGCCGCTTGCGTCAAAGATCGCGCGATAGTCGCGCCGCTCGTCCGCCTCGGGCGCGATCACATCGTAATCGATGGCTCCAGACCGCCGAGCCGGGTTCTTTTCCCAGACCACCGGCGCCGGGCCGCCCTCAGCCATGGCGACGCGAGCGATCAGCCGACCCAGAACGCCATGACCGACAATTAAGTCCGGAAACTGAAGTTCATCGCCGCGGGCGAGCGCGTGACGGGCCGTCGCCGCGAGCGCCATAAGAGCGCCTTGGTCGACCTCTCGCTCCGCAATTGCGTCCGGCATCTTGGCGACGCGCGCAGCTGGGGCGACCAGCCGCCGCGCCGCCGCGCCGAAAAGGCCTCGCGCGCCCTCATAGCAGTTGGCGCCGGGTGCGAAGGCGATCTCTCCAATACGCGCCTTCTGATTAGAGCCAGCGTCGACGATTCGTCCGACCGCCTCATAGCCCGGTACGAGCGGATATCCCATTCCTGGGAAGGCGGGCATACGACCCGACCACAAAAGACGCTCTGTACCTGTACTAACGCCGCTGGCGATCACTTCGACCACCACATCATCCGCTTGCGGCGGTTTCAGCTCCAGCTCCCGTAGCGAAAGTTGCTCGGGGCTCTCGATCACGATCGCTTCTGTACTGACCGACATGCTCATGGGTCCAAGCCCTCCGACATTCCCAAAGGGACGTCTTGGTAAATGTAAGATTAAATTGACAAGCTAGAGTGTCAAGTTAAATGAACGTCTTCAGGCCTTTTTCCGCCAAAATTAGCGGTCGACCGCGCGGGCGGTAAGAACGCGTGTCAACAACGGAAGACGCGTTGGCCGTAGCCGCACATCGCTGAACCCGGCCGTATGGAGCATCTGACGTAGCTCTGAAGGGCGCCTTGTGCGGCCGCTGCCCATCGCGCGGAGATAGAATCCGAAGTACGTGACGCCCGATGGCTCAGCGCCCGGCGTGTCGGACATCGGTTCGGCAATGAGGAGGCAAGCGCCCTCCTCCATCGCCGCCCGGGCTTGGCGCAACAAGGCGAGCGCCGGCCCGTCGTCATGGTCGTGGAGGATGCGGACAAAGGTGACGAGGTCTCGGCCCCTGGGCAGCGAATCGCGGAAAAAGTCGCCGCCGACGGCCTCGGCGCGGTCGGCGAGCCCCGCGGCCGCGAAGCGTTCCGCCGCCTTCGCGGCAACGGCCGGCAAATCGAAGGTAGAAACGCGAAGGTGGGGCGCTCGCGCCGCAGCCGCGGCCGCGAACGCGCCGGCGCCGCCGCCGATGTCAAGCAGGCTTTGATGGCGCGCTAAGGGATAAGCGGCGAGCACCTCCTCGGCGATCATCGCTTGGGTGTCAGCCATCAGCGCCGTGTAGTCGGCGATCTCATCTGGCTGCGCCTCCGCCGCGTCCGGATTGGCGGCGTAGCTCCAATAGGAGGCGAGGCGCGGCGCGGCGATCTCGCCTTTCAGCAAGGCGGCCGGATCGCGCAGATCCTCGTAGAGCGCCCGGTGATGGCGCGCCATCGCCTCCAGCGAAGGGTTCGCCGCGAACGCGGCGCCCAGCACGCCGAGGCCATAGCGATCCTCTCCCCGCCCTTCGAAGCGCTCCGTGAGCTGCAAGCCCGCCGCCGCCCGCAAAAGCCGTTCTGCGACGGACTTCTCGAGGCCCGTCGCGTTAGCGACTTCGCTGATCGAGAGAGCGCCAGCGCCGAGGGCGCGCAGCAGTCCGGTCTGCAAGCACGCCGTCAGCGTTTGCGTGTAGATAAAGCCGGCCATGACGTCGAAAAGCGCGCGGGAGCGCGCTCTGGCGATCGGCCGGGTGAGGGGAAAAGCGGCGGCCCAATTCTGAAAGGCGCGGCTCGTCAGCAGCCGATTGCGAAGGCCGGCCCAGCGTTCTCGCAGGCTCCGCCGGCCAGCGCCGTCGCCTGAGGGCGCGGCCCCCGCTCGCCTAAGCGGCGCTGCGAACAAGGCTCTTCGGCGCGAGCCGCACCGCCTGGAGCCGCACGAGCTTGGCGAGATCGTCAGCGCCCGCGCAATCCGGAATGGAGGTGACGGCCGCCTCGATCATGCCTTGCAACTCAGCAAGCGCGCCTTCGACGCCGAGCTCCTTCACGGCGCTCGGACGCTCGCAGCGCTCATCCTGCCCTACGGGTTTGCCGGCCTCTTCCGCGTCGGCCACTGCGTCCAGGAGGTCGTCCGCAATCTGATAGGCCTCGCCCAGCTTCTGGCCGAGCATCCGCCAAGCCGTCGGCGCGCCGCCGCCGACAAGGGCGCCCGACGTCGTCGCGGCCACGAATAGAGCCGCTGTCTTCGCCGATCGGCACCGGGCCGCGGAAGCACCGCCTTCCAGCTCCCAAGCTTGGCCGGCGACAAGACCGCCTGGCGCGCCGGCCGCTTGGGCGATAATGCGGATGAGCGGCCCGCAGCGGAAATTCCCTTCGCTGGCGGCGCGCGCCACCGTTTCAAACGCAAGAACAATCAGCGCATCGCCAACGAGCAGCGCTGTCGGCTCGCCGTAAGCTGCGTGGACGGACGGAACGCCTCGGCGCGTCGCCGCGTCGTCAAAGCACGGCATATCGTCATGAACAAGGGACGCCGCATGCAGGAGTTCGATCCCCGCAGCGCAAGCGAGCGCCGCGTCCGGCGCGGCGTCTCCGCACGCCTCCGCGACAGCGACAGTGAGCAAAGGGCGCACCCGCGCGCCGCCGGGGAAAACAGCGTGGCTCAGGGCGTTTGCAAGGGCCGGAGGCGCATCTGCGGCGGCCGAGCCGACCGCGTTGCGAAGGGCGTTCTCGATCCGCGCGGCTGCGTCCATTTCCGGTCTCCCATCGCCTAGCCTGAGCGTCAGCTTTTCGTTACTAGTAAAAATTGTCAATAGAACTAGACACAAAAAGAGGCCAGCGCCGATGTTTTTTCAACGGCCGCGGCGGCTGGGCCGCCGATGACGGCGGCTGCGCCGCGCGCCCCCAGCTTCGCCAGCGCGCCGAGTTTCGACACGCCCGTCCCCCGTGGAGGCTATCTTTGGTGGTACGTGGACGGATGGAGCGATGATGGCGCGCATGGGCTCACGCTCATCATTTTCGTGGGTAGCGTTTTCTCGCCGTACTACGCCTGGTCGACAGACCAGACGCCGGACAATCATTGCGCGCTCAACGTCGCCCTCTATGGGGCCGCTCCGAACCGCTGGGCGATGACCGAGCGGGGGGCGAAGCGCGTCGAGCGCGAGAGCCGCCGCTTTGTGGTTGGCCCAAGCTCCGTCCGCCTTGAGGATCAGCGTCTCAGCATCGACGTCAATGAGCGCTGCGCGCCGTTGCCCCGTCCCTTGCGGGGGCGCATCGACGTGACGCCCGTCATATCGACGGATCGGGCGTTCACGCTGGCTGAGGCCGGCGGCCATCTCTGGCGGCCGGTGTCGCCAAAGGCGCGCATTTCCGTAGAGCTTGAGCAGCCCCGCTTGAGCTGGCGCGGCGACGCCTACTTCGACAGCAATCAGGGCGACGAGCCGCTCCATGACGGATTTCGTCACTGGACGTGGTGCCGCGCCCATCTCAGCGACGGGGTCGCAGTCGCCTATGAAGCGACGCCGCGCCGAAGCGATCCGGCATCGTTGTTCCTAAAGGTCAAGGCGGACGGCGCCATTGAGCCGCAGCCGTCCCTTGAGACCGCGCCGTTGCCGACGCCGCTCTGGGCCGTAAAACGGCGCGCGCACTGCGATGCGGGGAGCGCGCCCCGGCTCCTGCACGGGCTTGAAGACGCGCCCTTCTATAACCGATCGCTGATTCAAACTGAGATGTGGGGGCAGCGCGTCCAGGGGTTCCATGAGAGCCTGTCGCTTGATCGCTTCAAGCAAACATGGGTGCGCACGCTCCTCCCCGTCCGTATGCCGCGCACCGGCTAGAGCGAATTGCAGGACAAGTGGCTCACCGGTTTCGCGTCCGCAATTCGCGCACACAAAGACTTAGAGCCGTTTGCGGCCTCTGAACTGACTCACATCAGACGCGAACGGCTCTAGGGCGCCTTGGTCTCGGCTTCGCCCGTCGACCCGGCCTCCGCCTCAGCCCGCTTCGCGGCTTCTCGCTTCTTTTTGTCTTTATGCAGCCACCAAAGCTCCGAGGACGCGAACCCCAGAGCGGCGCCGCTGAAAATCAAAAGCTCGACGAGAAAGAGATAGTGGGGGTCCATCCTGGAACGCCGCCCTATGCGCGGATCCGGCGGGTTTTTTGGCGCACCTCAAGCCGCTTTAGAAGCTCCGCCGCCCAGAGAAGCTGTGCGGCGAAGCTCATGCGCGGCGGCGGCCCAGCTTCAGCCGCTCGCACCAAATAAGCCGTCTCATCCAACGCGGATCGCGTCTCGGCGGCCCCCGGACGCAAGATGTCAAACGCCGC
>JBCDJH010000155.1:0-5777 GCA_038747965.1 Pseudomonadota bacterium | reverse complement strand
GCGCCGGCGTTCAAGCCGACATCAAGACCGTTTGCGGGCTGGGCGCCTACGCCATGACGGCGATCGCCGCGGTCACTGTTCAAGACACAAAGCGCGTGCACAGAGTACACCTGTTGCCGCTCGATGTCGTCCGAGAGCAGATAGACGTGACGCTCGCAGATATCGGCGCCGATGTAGTTAAGATCGGCATGCTAGGCTCCGGCCCCATCATTGAAACCGTCGCCGACGCGTTGACGAACCGGGCTGATGCGCCCCGCATTATTCTTGACCCTGTCTTGACCGCCACGAGCGGCGATGGCCTTGGCGGGGATGGCGCAGCGGAGGCGTTGCGAGCGCGCCTCTTGCCGAAGGCGTTCCTCCTCACCCCCAATATTCCGGAGGCGGAGGCGTTGACCGGCGCCGCCATCCAGACGGTGGACGATATGGCGGAGGCGGGACGCGCGCTCGTCGCGTTGGGCGCAGGCGCGGTTCTGGTGAAAGGCGGGCATGCGCGCGGCGACGCCCTTACGGACGTTCTCGTCAGTAAAGACGGCGTGCGCTCGTTCCAACACCGGCGGATCGGGGCGGCGGCGGTGCATGGAACCGGCTGCACCTTGGCGTCCGCCATCGCCGCGTCGTTAGCCTGGGGAAAGCCGCTCGAGACGTCAATCGCGCATGCTCAGACGTATGTTCGCGATGCCATTGAAACGTCGCTCGGATTTGGCGGCGGCGCGCGTATTTTGAATCACGCCGAGGCGGCGCGCCGACGACGGCTGCGCTAGCGGCCTCCCGAGAGGCGCGCTCCAAGCTCCTTAAAGCGCATTTGGCTGATCGCCACGCCGCCCAGAATGACCGCCAAAGCGACAAGCGTCGATTTCGGCATGCGCTCGCCATAAGCGATGGCGCCGACGATGATGGCGACGACCGGCACAAAATAGTTGGAAGCCGCCGCGAACGACGCCCCTGCGAGCTGGATTAACCGGAAGACAGTCAAACCCGCCAGCGCCGTCGGCCCAAACGCGAGGGCGACCAGCGCCACCACTGAACCGACGGACGGGCCATAGCTTCCGGGCGGATGCAGCGCTAAGGCGAGCGGAACCATAAACAACGATGCGCCGACAAACGCGCCGGTCGTCAGGGTGAGGAACGGCGTCGGCGGGCCGCGCCGAATGAGAACCGTGTTGCCGGCGTAAGAAACGGCGCCCACGAGGACCATAAGTTGGTAGACGAATGTATTCCCGCCGACTTCCGAAAGGGCGCTCGGGCCCATCAGAATGCAAAGTCCAATAAAGCTCAGGGCGAAGCCGGTGACGCCCTCGACGCTAATGCGCTCGCCCGGCGAAAAGAAATGCGCCATCACGAGCGTCGCAATCGGAACGATCGCGGTCAGAATTCCGGCGAGCGCACTGTCAATATACTGAACGCCGACGCTCATGGTGCCAAAGGGAAGCACGACGCCAAAGAAACCAAGACGAATAAAGTGCGCCCATATGGGATTGAACCGCGCGCCGTTTTCGGTCTTCTGTCGAACCGGAGGAAGGGTCTCGCCGCTGAAACGCAAGACAGCGTACAGGAAAGCGGCGGCTAAGGAGGCGCGGGCCGCCACCGTCACCAGGGGCGGGATTGACTGGACGGTTAGCTTCGTTCCGGCGAACGCGCCGCCATACATCACAACCAGGAACGTGAACATCGCCCAGTGTTGAAGAGTTCTTTCGCCGCGCATTTCTTAAGAATTACTTTCAATCCACACCCCGCCCGACAATGCGCCGACCACACGGAAAGTGCAATTTTCACGTTATTCGAGCGGCGCCGGGATTTCTTTTCATCCCGCCGTTGACGGGCCGTGGGCGCGCTCGTATATCCGCCGTGGGCCACGCCTCCCCACCGAGGCGCAGCTATCTGGAAGGATAGGCAGATGCAAGACCATACTCGACCGGCCATGCGGCCGGCGCGCCCCCATTTTTCGTCGGGGCCATGCGCGAAGCGACCGGATTGGTCGCTCACCTCGCTCAATACGGAGAGTCTTGGGCGCTCCCACCGCTCAAAAATTGGAAAGCAACGGCTCGGCGAAGCGATTGATCGCACACGCGAGGTGCTGCAAGTCCCGGCCGATTATAAAATCGGCATTGTGCCGGCCTCGGACACCGGGGCGTTCGAGATGGCCATGTGGACCATGCTTGGCGCGCGGCCGGTGGATGTGTTGGCGTGGGAGAGCTTCGGGTCCGGTTGGGTGACCGACGCCGTTAAGCAGCTCAAGCTCGAGAATGCGCGGGTGATGGAGGCGGGTTACGGCGCGCTGCCCGATCTCGCCGCTGTCGACCCGTCCCATGACATCGTTTTCACTTGGAACGGCACCACCTCCGGGGTGCGCGTGCCGAACGGCGATTGGATCGCGGCGGACCGAGAAGGTTTGACCCTGTGCGACGCCACCTCGGCCGCCTTCGCCCAGCCGCTGGACTGGCCGAAGCTCGATGTCGTCACCTTTTCTTGGCAGAAGGTTCTGGGCGGGGAGGCGGCCCATGGCGTGCTGGTCCTCAGCCCACGGGCGGTCGAACGCCTTGAGAGCTACACGCCGCCGCGTCCCCTGCCGAAGATTTTTAGGCTGACGAAGGGCGGTAAGCTCATTGACGGGATTTTCTCCGGCGCCACCATCAACACGCCGTCGCTCCTATGCGTTGAAGATTATCTCGACGCCTTGCGCTGGGCGGCGTCTGAGGGTGGGCTCGCCGGGCTCATCGCCCGCGCCGACGCCAGTCTTCATGCGCTTGAGGAGTGGGTCGCCAAGACCGACTGGGTGGATTTTCTCTGCGAAGATCCTGCGAACCGGTCCAACACGTCCGTCTGCCTGAAGATTGTCGATCCGGCGATTACCGCGCTGGACGGTGACGCTCAAGCCAAGGTTGCGAAGGCGGTGGCCTCGTCCCTTGAGAAAGAGGGCGTCGCCTTCGACATCGGCTCCTACCGGGACGCGCCTCCGGGCCTGCGGATCTGGTGCGGGGCCACGGTCGAGACGGCCGACGTTGAAGCGTTGACGCCTTGGCTTGATTGGGCCTTCGCCGCAGCAAAGGCGGATGCGCTTTAAGCGTCCGCCCCATCTCTTCGTTTTCACTGAATGGATTTGCGCGGCCGCGCCCGAGCGCCGCGCCCGGAAAGGGGGGCCGCCATGCCCAAAGTTCTTATTGCTGATAAACTGAGCCCCGCCGCGATCGACATCTTCCGCCAACGGGGCGTTGAGGCCGACGTGAAAGTCGGTCTCAGCAAAGCTGAGTTGCTGGACATCATCGCCGACTATGACGGGCTCGCCGTCCGCTCCGCGACCAAGCCGGACGCCGATGTGATGGCGAAGGCGGAGAAGCTGAAAGTCATCGGCCGCGCCGGCATCGGCGTTGACAATATCGACATCAAGGCCGCGACGGCCCGCGGCGTGGTGGTGATGAACACGCCCTATGGCAACGCCATCACCACGGCCGAGCACGCCATCGCCATGATGTTCGCGCTGGCCCGCCAGATCCCGCAAGCCAACGCCTCCACCCAGGCGAGCAAATGGGAGAAGTCGAAATTCATGGGCGTTGAACTCACCTCCAAAACGCTCGGCGTTATCGGCTGCGGCAACATCGGCTCGATCGCGGCGGAGCGCGCCCTTGGCTTGAAGATGCGCGTCATCGCGTTCGACCCGTTCCTGTCGTCGGAGCGGGCCGTTGAGATCGGCGTCATCAAAGTTGAGTTGGACGAGCTTCTGGCGCAGGCGGATTTTATCACGCTGCACACGCCGCTCACGGATCAGACGCGGAACATCCTGTCGAAAGAGAACCTCGCCAAGACCAAGAAGGGCGTGCGCATCATCAACTGCGCGCGCGGCGGTTTGATTGATGAAGCGGCGTTGCTGGACGCCCTCAATGATGGACACGTCGCTGGCGCGGCGCTGGACGTCTATGCGGAGGAGCCCGCGAAGGAGAACCCGCTTTTCGGGCATCCGAATATGGTCTGCACGCCGCATTTGGGCGCCTCCACCAAAGAGGCCCAAGAGAATGTGGCCCTGCAGGTGGCGGAGCAAATGTCCGATTATCTGTTGACGGGCGCTGTCTCCAACGCCCTCAACATGCCGTCGATTTCCGCCGAAGACGCGCCGCGGCTGAAGCCGTTTATCGCGCTCGGCGAGCGCATCGGCGCTTTCGCCGGTCAGGTGACGGAAACGGGGCTTCTGGAAGTCGAAATCGCCTATGAAGGCGACGTTGCGGCGCTCAACACGAAAGCGCTCACCTCGGCGATCCTCGCCGCCGTGATGCGGCCCATGCTGCAGGAAAGCGTCAATGTGGTGAACGCGCCGGCGGTCGCGAAAGAGCGCGGGGTCCAGGTGAGCGAGACGACGCGGGAAGATGGCGGCGATTACGACAGCGCCATTCGCCTCAAGGTCGTCACCGAGCGTCAAACCCGCACGGTGTCTGGCGCGTTGTTCGGCGGAGAGCCGCGGATCGTCGAGATCAAAGGCATTCCGATGGAGGCGTCTTTCTCCACAAACATGCTATACACCACCAACGAGGACCGCCCCGGCTACATCGGCGCGCTCGGCTCGTTGCTTGGCGAGGCCGGGTGCAACATCGCGACGTTCAATCTCGGGCGGCTCGATGAAGGCGGCGACGCGATCGCGCTAGTCGCTGTGGACGAGCCGGTGTCGGCGGAGCTTCTGGAGAAGGTGACGGCGCTGCCGCATGTGAAACAAGCGAAGGCGCTTCAGTTCTAATCTGAGATGGGAGACGCATGACGGGGGTGAGGGGCCAACTGGATCGCAGGGTGTTCATGGGCGGAGCGGTCGCATCGTTGGCCGGCCCACCTCTCGCCCGACCCGCGTTCGCCGCGACTGGCGATCCGGCGCGTCCGTTCGATGCGCCCTATGCGCCGGTGCAGGTGAGCCCGGACCGGGTGATCCGTTCGGTCGTGGGCCTTCGCCCCTATCGCGCGGCGGGTTTCGTTCTGAAGCGGGAGACCGTCGCCCGGCGCACGCTGATCCACAACTACGGGCATGGCGGCTGCGGCGTCACGCTTTCCTGGGGCTGCGCCCGTATGGCGGTGGAACTCGCGGAGGATACCGGCGAGCGCCGGGCCGCCATTATTGGTTCGGGCGTTATGGGGCTCACGACGGCCGCTGTGCTCGCGCGGCGCGGGTATGACGTGACGCTCTATGCGGAAGATTTTCCCCCAAACACCACGTCGAACATCGCCGGCGCTCTCTGGTTCCCGACGAGCCTTTATGATCCGGATGTCGCAGGCGACGCCTTCCTCGCGCAGTTTCGCCAGGCCGCCCGGCTCGCCCACCGGGATTTCCAGCACCTGGCGAACCGGCCGGGCTACGGCGTCTGGTGGTTACGCTTTCTAGAGCTGCATGACGCGGCGCCCGCGACGCCGCTCGCGCCGGCGATAGAGGGGAACGATCTCTACCCAGGCCGCGCCGCCTCCCTCGATCCGGAGGCGAATTTAGGCTTTCCCTATGCGGTGCGGTTCCACGCCTTGATGATCGACCCGGACCATTTTCTACCCGCGCTGATGGCGGACATTCGCCGCGCCGGCGGCCGCTTCGTACAGAGACGGTTCGAAACGCCAGGCGCCGTGTACGACGTAAAAGAGAAGCTGATTTTCAACTGCTCAGGATATGGAGCGAAGGCGCTCTTCGGCGACGACGCCATGACGCCGATCAGCGGTCAGCTTACGCTGCTTTTGCCGCAAACCGATATCGACTATGGCTACGTCAATCCTAGCGAAGATGGCCTCGCCTACATGTTTCCTCGGCGCGGCGCCATCGT
>JBCDJH010000154.1:0-5783 GCA_038747965.1 Pseudomonadota bacterium | reverse complement strand
CGGACGCTCGAAACTGCTAAAGTGGGCGGGCGCCGCGACCCATCAGATCCCCGTGATCGGCTGCTTCACGTCCGACGAATTGGACTTGGCATTCGCCCGGGTAAATGTGATACACATCGCCCTCCTGAAGGGTGGGGCCAGCGATCGCCTGTTGCGCGATGTCGTCCGACTGTCTGGATTTCGGCCGATTTTCCCCGCAGGCTGGCCTGTCTCATGGGACCCTCGCAGCGAAGGCTTTCCGTAGCGGCGGAGCCTTTGACGGCGGGCCCACGGGAGTAGTCAGAACGTTCGTCCGCAGCCCCTTGAGGGGCGCTGATCCAAGCGCCGCGTCAACCCGGCGCAACCCTGCTCGCTTCGCATTGGTGGCGAGCCCAAACGACTGATACGTGACCTTTAAGGACCTCGAATGAGCGACGCGAGCGATACAAAAGACAAAACCACAGGCGGCCGCCGGCCGTTGACTTTGCGTCGCACGGTGGACAGCGGAACTGTTCGCCAGAATTTCTCCCACGGTCGCTCGAAGGCGGTGGTTGTCGAGAAGCGTCGCCGCCGGGTCGTGGCGCCGAAAACTGACGCTGCGCCTACGGAGGAGAAGGCGGCGACGCCTGCGCCGGCGGCGAAGCCTGATCCCGCTCCGAAGCCAGCAGCTGAGGCGCCCGCGGTGGAGACGCCATCGCCAGCCGTCGAAGCGCTTAAGCCGCAAGAGGCGAGCGCCGCGCCCCCGCCGCCTCCGCCTGCAGCCGAAGCGCCGCCTCCGCCCGCTGAGACAACAGCTGAAACGTCTGCGCCGACAGCCGAGAAGCTCGAAGCGGCGGCGCCAGCCAAAGCGGCCGCAACGGCTGAGAATCCCGCCAGCCCGCCGCCAGCCGAAGATAAGCCGAAGGCGAAATCCGCCTCCCCAGCTCCAGCCGCCAAGTCAGGAGCGCCGCGCAAGCGGCAGGGCGCCGTGCTTCGAACTCTTTCCGAGAGCGAGAAGAAGGCCCGCGCCGCAGCGCTCGCGCAAGCCAAGGCTCAGCAGACGGAGCGGCGCAAACGCGACGAGTTGGAGGCCCGCGAACGGGATCAACGCGCAGCGGAGGAAGCCGCGCGGTTGGAGGCGGAGCGCCAACGCGCCGCAGAGGAAGAGGTGCGACGCGCCCGTGAGGCGGAGGAGCGCCGCGTCGCCGAGGAAGAGGCGCGCAAGCAGCTTGAAGCGGAGGACGCCGCGCGGAAGAATCGGCGGCAAAAAGACGGTGGGTCCGCTGCGCCGGCCGCCGCGGCTGCCATGCAGCCCGATGAAGTCAATCCGTTCAAAGAGTTAGGCGGTCGTCTTAAGACAAAACGTCCGGAGCGGTTTGAGGACGCCTCAAAGTCCGCGAAGCCAAAATCCGAGGCGCGCCGTCGCACCGGTAAACTCACCATCGTCAACGCGTTGGACGACGAAGAGCGCACACGTTCTCTCGCCTCCGTTCGCCGCGCCCGCGAGAAGGAGCGCCAGCGGGCCCAGTCGCGGAACGAACCGCAAAAGGTGGTGCGCGAAGTGATCGTGCCGGAAGTCATCACCGTGCAAGAGTTGGCGCAGCGTATGTCGATGCGCTCCGTCGACCTCATCAAGGAACTCATGCGCCAAGGGCACATGATGACGGCGAACGACAGCCTGGATGCGGACACCGCCCAGCTGATCGCTGAAGATCTCGGCCACTCCGTGAAACGCGTTGCTGAGTCGGACGTTGAGGAAGGGCTGCTCGGCGACGCGGACGAGGACGCGGCGATGACGTCGCGCCCGCCGGTGGTGACGATCATGGGGCATGTCGACCATGGCAAGACATCCCTGCTCGACGCCTTGCGCCAGACAGACGTGG
This sequence comes from Pseudomonadota bacterium, assembly GCA_038747965.1. Taxonomy (GTDB): domain Bacteria; phylum Pseudomonadota; class Alphaproteobacteria; order Caulobacterales; family Parvularculaceae; genus JBCDJH01. The sequence goes on along the minus strand of JBCDJH010000154.1, from coordinate 3,942 downwards.
TTAAAGGCGAAGCGGGCGGCATTACGCAGCACATCGGCGCTTATCAGGTGACGCTCGGAAAAGGCGACAAGATTACTTTTCTCGATACGCCCGGCCACGCCGCCTTCACCCAGATGCGCGCCCGCGGCGCCAAGGTGACGGACCTTGTCGTGCTCGTGGTGTCCGCCGATGACGGGGTGATGCCGCAAACGGTGGAGGCGATCAGCCACGCCAAAGCCGCCGAGGCGCCGATCATCGTCGCCATCAACAAAATCGATAAGCCGGACGCTGATCCCAACCGTGTACGGACGGATTTACTGCAGCACGAAATCATCACTGAGTCGATGAGCGGCGACGTTCTCGATGTGGAGGTCTCGGCGCTGCAAAAAACCAACTTGGACAAGCTTCAGGACGCCATCTTGCTGCAGTCCGAACTGTTGGAGCTGAAGGCCAATCCAGACCGCCCCGCCGACGGCGCCGTTGTTGAATCGAAGCTCGACAAAGGGCGCGGCCCCGTCTCGACGCTCTTGGTTCAGCGCGGCACGCTGAAGGTCGGCGATGTGTTCGTCGCGGGCTCCGAATGGGGCAAGGTCCGCGCGCTCATTGACGATAAGGGCAAGCAGGTGAAGCAGGCCGGCCCCACCTTGCCGGTCGAGGTCTTGGGCCTGAACGGCGTGCCGGAGCCGGGCGACCAGTTCGTGGTCGTCGAAACCGAGGCGCGGGCGCGGGAGATCGCCGAATTCCGCCAGCGTCAGCGCCGCGAGAAAGCCTCGGCCGTGTCGAGCCGGGTCAGCCTCGAACAAATGATGTCGCAGCTTCAGGATACGGACCTGAAGGAATTCCCGCTGGTCGTGAAGGGTGATGTCCAAGGCTCCATCGAAGCCATTGTCGGCGCGCTCGACAAACTGTCGACGGACGAGGTTAAGGCGCGGGTGCTGCATTCGGGCGTCGGCGCGATCACGGAGTCGGACATCATCCTCGCCCAAGCCTCAAAGGCGCCGGTGATCGGCTTCAACGTGCGCGCCAATAAGCAGGCGCGCGACGAGGCCGAGCGCTCGGGCGTTGAGATCCGGTACTACTCGGTGATCTACGATCTCGTTGACGACGTGAAGGCGGCCATGTCGGGCCTGCTCTCGCCGGAGCTGCGCGAGACCTTTATGGGCAATGCGGAGATCCTGGAGATCTTCAACGTGTCCAAGGTCGGCAAAGTGGCAGGCTGCCGGGTGACGGAAGGCTCTGTGCGGCGGGGCGCCAAAGTGCGCCTCATCCGCGATGGCGTCGTGATCCACGAGGGCGAGTTGTCGACCCTCAAACGCTTCAAAGACGAGGTCGCCGAAGTGCAGGCCGGCCAGGAGTGCGGCATGAGCTTCGCCAATTACGACGATCTCAAGCAGGGCGACGTCATCGAGTGCTTCGACGTCGAATCGGTCGAGCGGTCGCTCTAAAGCGAATTGCAGGACAAGTGGCTCGCCGGTTTCGCGTCCGCAATTCGTGCAAACAAAAACCTCGAGCCTTTTGCGACGTCCGCTCTGAATCGTGTGAGATGCAAACGGCTCTAGGGGCGTAACGCGCGGCCGCCGGGCTTCATTGGGCTCATTGCGGCCGCGGCGCCGGCAGGTGTTGGTATGTCGAAACCCAGAAATCGAGGCGGCGCGCGGGCGCCGTCTCAGCGCCAGTTGCGCGCGGGCGAGCTGCTTCGCCACGCGCTTGTAGATATTCTGCGCCGGGACGAATTGCGCGATCCCGCACTGGCGGGCGTCTCGATCACCGTAAGCGAGGTGCGCGCCTCGCCGGACTTGCGAAACGCCACCGTCTACTGCACGCCGCTCGGCGTGTCCGAGATATCGGCGAAGCAGACGAAGATCGACGCGCTCAACCGCTGCGCCCGCTATTTGCGCGGTCAACTCGGCCGGGAGATTGAACTTCGCTTCACTCCGATGTTGGACTTTCGCCTCGACGAAAGCTTCGAAGAGGCCCGCCACATCGACGACCTCCTCCGCCGCCACGACGTCAAACGCGATCTTTAGGGGCCGTCTAGGGCGAATTGCAGCGAAAGTGGATCACCGGTTTCGCGTCCGCAATTCGCGCAAACAAAGACTTAGAGCCGTTTGCGGCATTCGCGTTGACTCATTTCAGACGCAAACGGCTCGATAACCGGTTTATCGTAGCCGAAGGCTTGATAATCCTCCGCATACGCTTCGGCGACCAGATCGATCAAGTCGGTTGTGAAGTACTCCGCCATCCGATCGCCAGTATTTTGATTGGTCATGCGCGCTTCGGCGTGGGTAGGGAACGGCGTCTCGATGCCAAGGGTCGCGGCGAAAATGCGCTCAACGTCTGCGCTCAAATCCTCAAACCGGCCAACGTGTTGGTAGGGCGTTAAATGGTGTCCGCTCGTGTAGAGTTGCAGGCCCCAATGGGGGTCGCGCGCAGCGATCTTCTGGGCGCAAGCGCGTTCAGCGAAGCGGCGAAAATGGGCCGGGCTTTCCCCCACAACGTCTAACCAACCCAGCCGATGGGCGCGTTGCGTCCAGGCCGGATGAACGCTTTGAAGCGAAGGGGCGCACCACTTGTCGAGCCAGGCGGATAGCAGCCGTTCTGCTGGTTCCCGAACGAATAGGACGGTGGTCCCTCCAAACGCCTGGGCGCGCGCTTCGCGGTCGTACTCGCTCAGGCGCGGCAGACCTCCATCATCGACCTCGTGCACGTTCGCTTTCCCTCGCACCTCGCACGCCCCGCGCACGCGCCTAAGAAACACGGCGAACGCGGTGTTGGCGACTTTGGGCGTTAAGCAGAAAACAAGGTTGCGCTCCGGCACGTGAACGAATTGCTGGCTGAGGTGCGGCGGATAATCGAGAATCGACTGAAAAGCCGGTATTGCACGGGAGGCGCCGCTGCGCTGAGGGCTCGCAGCATTTACTGGAGCAGTGGAGTGTAGAGGCTTGTCTTGCATAGCTTTTCGATTGATCCATAGGTACCAAACTGCGATCAGTGGCGAAAGGCCACTTGGCATGAAGCTCTCCGGGGGCGTAGGCGGCGTTAGGTGGCGAGACGAAAGATGGGCGAGCCGGTCCATGGTTGGGTGACCGTCGATAAGCCCGCGGGGACAACGTCCACGCGGGCTGTCTCCGTGGTTCGGCGGGTTTTCAACGCCCAGAAGGCCGGGCATGCGGGGACGCTGGACCCGCTCGCGACGGGGGTTCTGCCCATTGCGCTGGGCGAGGCGACGAAGACCGTTCCCTACCTGGTCGACGCCTCTAAGACTTACCGCTTCGAGATCGAATGGGGCCGCTCGACCACGACCGAAGACGCCGAGGGGGAGACCCGAGAGACGTCGGACGTGCGCCCCGCGCCGGACGCTATTGAGGCGGAGCTTCCGGCCTTTATCGGCGAGGTGGAGCAAACGCCGCCCGCCTTCTCCGCCATCAAAGTGGATGGGGAGCGAGCCTATGACCTCGCCCGGAGCGGCGCAGCCGTGAAGCTTGCGCCGCGGCTTGTCCGGATCGACGCGCTGCGGCTTCTGGATGGCGGCGCGCCGGCGCGCTCCACCTTCGAGATGCGCTGCGGGAAGGGGACCTATGTGCGCTCGGTCGCCCGGGATCTGGCCGCCCGGCTCGGCGCCTGCGGCCATGTCAGCCTTCTGCGCCGAACGCGGGTCGGCCCTTTTGCTGAAGAGGATGCGATTGCGCTGGATTCTCTCAGCTATATCGGCGATAAGCGCTGGCTTACCGTGGCAATTTCGCCGCTTTCGACCGCGCTGGACGACATCCCGGCGTTGGCCGTCAGCGGAGAAGACGCGGGCCGCCTGACGCGCGGACAAGCGATTGTCCTCACTCCAGAGCTGGCTGAACAAACCCGCGGCGGCGTCGTCTCGGCTGTTTTGGCGTTATGCGACGGACGTCCGGTGGCGATTTGCAAGCAGGACGGCCGCAGCTTGGCCCCGTCCCGCGTGTTCAATTTGTG
>JBCDJH010000153.1:0-5810 GCA_038747965.1 Pseudomonadota bacterium | reverse complement strand
CCGATCCTGAGGTTCACAAAGGCGCGATACGAGAGGACGCCGGCGATCGTATCCAGCCAAAACCGGACGGGTGGGATGAGAAACTCTCAATCGCATCGCCGCTTATGGTGACGGAACTCAAGCGGTATGCGGACGAGCGATTGACGACGACAGAACCCGTAAAGGAAGAGGCGTTTCCTTACCGCTTAATCAGCCGGCGGCTGAACAACATCCACAACTCAAATTGGCATGAAGACCCGGGCCTCAGAGTCAAAACGCCCCATCACCCAGCCTATTTCAATCCAGAGGATCTGGGCGCCCTTAGCGTCGCCGCCGGTGACGTCATCGAGATTGAATCGGAGTTCGCCAGCATCAAATGCGTAGCCTTGTCAGCGCCGGACGTGCGGACAGGATGCCTTTCCGTTCCCCACGCTTGGGGTACGGCGCCCGGGGAAGCTGATGACCCGCTCGGCGCTGGCGGCAACACCGGCCGGCTCTCAGCCATGGAAGGGGGCTTTGATCCGATCACTGGGATACCAGTGATGAGCGCAATCCCGGTGCGGATTAATCGGGTGTCAGCCAGTTAGACGAAAAACCGATAGCGACTTGGTTGGAAAAGCGCCCTCTCTGTTCAAACTAGGCGCGCTAGAGCCGTTTGCGTCTGATATGAGCCGGTTGAAAGGCCGCAAACGGCTCGGGGTCTTGTTTACGCGAATTGCGGACGCACAACCGGTGAGCTGCTTGTCCTGCAATTCGCGCTAGGCCCCGAGAATGCAGACGGCGGACACGCCCGGCGCGCCATAAACCTGGCTGTAGGCCAAGCGCGCATTTTCAACCTGGCGATCGCCCGCCGCGCCGCGCAGCTGCACCGCGTTCTCGTAGATCTGGCGCAGGCCCGAGGCGCCAATTGGCTCCCCGCAAGCAAGGCAGCCCCCATCGGTGTTGATGGGCAAGCGGCCGCCCAAACGCGTCTCGCGATCGCGTATCATGCCGTCTTGGTCGCCATCGGCGCAGAACCCATTCTCCGCCATGTGCATAATCTCAGCGCCGGATTCGGTGTCCTGAATCTGAGCGAGATCCATTTCCTCCGGCCCAAGCCCCGTCATTTCGAAAACGGCTTTGGAGGCGAGCACCGTCGGCGACACGCCGCGCTCCGTCGACAGAGCGGGCGAAAAGACCTCAAACGACCCCTCGGGGCGCGTGCGCACGGCGGCGCCGCGCATTCTCACATCGGTGCGGCCAAGCTCTCTCGCCTTCTTTTCACTGGCGATAATAAGCGCCACGCCCCCCTCCGCCGGAGAGCAGAACATGAATTTGGTCAGCGGGTCGTTCACCATCTGCGAGGTGGCGATCGTCTCCACATCCACCGGGGTTCGCCGCCACGCATGCGGCGTCTTGGACCCGTTCTCAAACGCCTTCTCGGCCACGAGAGCGAGTGCGTGCGTGGATACGCCAAACTCCTCCATGTAACGACGTATCTTCATGGCGAAGAACTGCGTCGTCAGCATCATGCCGGTTTCGCCGTACCAATCGGGCAAACCGACATCACGGGGCTGGGCGTTGAAGGCGCCGCGCGGATGCTTGTCGAAGCCAACAACCAGACCGAGATCGAACTCGCCGGACTTAATCGCCCAATAGCCAGACAGCAGTGACGAGCCGCCCGTGGCGCACCCGTTGGCGACATTGATGAACTGAACGCCGGTGAGCCCAAGGCGGGGCAGCATAGCGTCGGCCGCACCGGCCGCGTCGCTGCCGCCGAAGGCGAACTGCATGTCCTCCCACTCAGCGCCCGCGTCCGCCAGCGCCTCCCGCGCCGCATAAACGCCTTGATCGAGCCCGCTCAGCTCATGGCGGCCGAACGGATGAATTCCAGCGCCCACAATATAAACGTCGCTCATGGCGAGTCTCTCCCTAGGCCGGCGTGAAGGCGAACGTTTTGAACGCTTCGCCGCCATCGCCCGCTGCGATCTCCAAAGTCGTCAGCGCCATCGGCAGACCGATCTTCAGCTTGGAATAATCATCGGTCGCTAAAATCGACTCAACGATCACTTCCCCTTCAAGCTCCACATAGCCGACCGCGAACGGCTCAAAAGCCTCTGGATCCGTGACGCCAAAATAAGGGGGCGATTTCGGCGGAAACCGCTGCACCGTGTAGGACCACAACTTGCCCACTTTGCTGAGCAACACGCGGTCGTAGCGGTCTCGCTCGCCGCCCTCCGGCAAAGGAAAGGCGATCTTCCTCGTCACCTTCTCACGACCGCCCACAAGGCGCGGACCGTCGCTGCTTTCTTCGAGGACACTACTAGAAATCACGGGCATTGGCGCTTCCAATCAATCTCCGGCCGATGCTAGCGTGAGGTTGTATAAAAAAGCACCTCTGACTTTTTCCAGCGCTGGAGGTCGAGGCGGCTCCATGGGAGGACGGTCTGGTATGACCGGCGTCGAAAACCTTACAACAATAGCGGATCTCGCCCGCCAGCAGGCGGAGGCGCAACCGGATAAGATCGCCTTTAAGTTTGAAGGCCAAAGCATCGCCTACGGAACCTTTAACGACAATACCAACCAAGCCGCGAACGGCCTTCTTTCGCTGGGTGTCACCGCCGACGAACGGATCGGCTATCTCGGCAAAAACACACATGAATATTATGAGTTATTGATCGCAGCTTGTAAGGCCGGCGGCGTCATGTGCCCCGTGAACTGGCGCCTCGCTCTTCCTGAGATCGCTTACATCTTTAATGACGCACGGCCGCGCATCGTTTTTATCGGCCCCGAATTCGTCCACGTGATTGACGAGCTGGCGTCTCAGGCGCCGACGATTGAGCACTTCATCGTTCTTGAAACCCCGCATGCCGACTATCCGGTTTACCATCAATGGCGCGCGCCCTTTGACACGGCCGACCCGCACACGCCACGCAGCGGGGATGACGACGCCATTCAGCTTTACACGTCGGGAACGACCGGCCGCCCAAAAGGAGCGGTGATATCCAATCGCGCGCTCCTCGTCACGCACAAGCGCCAGGCGAGCGGTCATGCTCCGGAGTGGAGCCATTGGTCGCCGCAGGACGTCAGTTTAATTGCTATGCCGATTTTCCATATCGGCGGCACTAGCTGGGGCGTCACTGGGCTCGCCAATGGCGCCACGGGCGTCGTGATGCGGGAGTTCGACCCCGCCAAGGTGCTGGACTTTATTGACGAGCATCGCATCTCAAAGCTGTTTCTGGTGCCCGCCGCCATGCAGTTTGTGGTGAACCAACCGCGGGCCCGTGAAATCGACTATTCGCAACTCAAATACATGCTCTACGGCGCATCGCCGATCCCGCTCGAACTGCTGAAGACCTGCATCGACGTCTTCAAATGCGGGTTCGTTCAGATGTACGGAATGACGGAGACCAGCGGGACAATCGTTGTGCTGGATCCGGAGGATCACGATCCAAATGGCAACGAAAAGATGCGCTCCGCCGGGAAACCGCTTGAAGGCATCGAGATCGCGATTCTCGGCGACAAGGGCGAGCATCTTCCGCCGCGCACCGTGGGCGAGATTGCGACGCGCTCCGATATGAATATGACCCGTTATTGGAACTTGCCAGACGCCACCGCCGCCACATTTACGGGAGACGGTTGGCTGCGCACTGGCGACGCCGGCTATCTCGATGAAGACGGGTACGTCTATATATATGATCGTGTAAAGGATCTCATTATCTCAGGCGGGGAGAACATTTATCCGGCCGAGGTGGAGAACGCGATTTACGGCCACCCGTCCGTTGAGGACGTCGCCGTCGTCGGGGTGCCGGATGATAAATGGGGCGAAGCGGTGAAAGCGTGCGTTGTCGTCAAAGATAGCGCGACGCTCTCGGAGGATGATGTGATCGCGTACGCGCGCGAGAGAATTGCGGCCTACAAATGCCCTAAGTCAGTCGACTTTATTGAGGCGTTGCCCCGCAATCCATCTGGAAAAATTCTCCGGAGACAAAGTCGCGCGGGGTACTGGCGCGGTACGGAAAGGTCTGTCAACTGATGGCGTTCGAAGGCCCTTTGGAGGATCGCTTGGCGATCCGCGAGCTCGTGGACACGTATAACGACGCAGTCGCCCGGCGCGACGCCGCGGCCTGGGAGGCCACATGGGCCGAAGACGCGGTGTGGGATTTGCTTGGCCATGTTGTGACAGGACGCCATGCGATCGTCGCCACGTGGCGCGGCGCGATGGACGCGTTTTCCTACGTTGGGTTCGTCGCCTCCCCAGGCGCGATCACGGTGACAGGCGAGACGGCTACGGCGCGTTTCTTTGTTAAAGAAACACTTGTTTCCGCCGGCGACGAAGCCGTGCGGCGCGTCGAAGGGCGCTATGACGACGAGCTGCAGAAGAAGGACGGCGGATGGGTGTTTACAAAGCGCGCCTATCAAATCCTTCATGATCAAACAACCAAGGCGTAAGCGGGACGATGACAATACTCATTGCAGGAACGATCGAAGTCGCTGAAGACAAGCGCGAACAAGCGCTGACCGACGCAGAACCTCATATTCTCGCCGCTTTGGAAGAACCTGGCTGCGTCGCTTATCGCTGGACGCCAGACCCCTACAACCCAAAGCAGATACATGTTTTTGAGGAGTGGACGGGCGAAAAAGAGCTAGCGCACCATTTGAGCGCCGAACCCTATATGAACATGCTCGCTCATTTGTCAGGTGTCGGCATTCTTTCTGCTGTCACGCAAAAGTACCGGGTCGACCACTTTGAACCGGTTTACGACCCGGAAGGCGTTCCTCGTGCTGACTTCTTTTCAGCGCCGGACGCAAAGTGATCCGGCGGCCCGTTGAACCGCAACACTCGGCTTCGACCCGATGACAAAGATCACGCTCTATCAGTACCGGATCTCTCCGTTTGCCGACAAAGTTCGGCGGGTTCTACACGTCAAAGGGCTGGCCTACGACGAAGTAGAGATCTTGCCATCGAAGGCTGCTAAGTGGAAGTCGGTCAGCCCCACCGGCAAGTTCCCAGTGATCGATTATGGGGCTGAGCGGATCGTCGATAGCACCAGCATCATTCGTCATCTTGAAGCAGAGCACGCTAACCCACCGCTTATTCCAGCTGACCCGGCGGCGAGGGCCCTCAGTCACATCTTAGAGGACTGGGCCGATGAAAGTCTCTACTTCTACGATCTGGCTATCCGCACAAAGCGTCATAACGTTAAACGCCTCGTCGACGACGTCGCGCGGTTTGAGTCCGGGCTCACAAAACTCCTACTCGGCCGCGTTCTTCCGGGCGCCGCTGACAAAATCGCCAAGACCCAGGGTTTGGGACGCAAGGACGCGCCGACCCTCGCGGAAGAAATCGGCAATCACTTCGCGGCCCTCGACGGACTCGTCTCATCGAAAGACTGGCTGTGCGGCGACGCCCTTTCGATCGCCGATATCGCGGTCGCCTCGATGATTTTCGTCCTTATACGCGCAGATGAGCCGGCCGAGCTTTTGCCCCAATTTGCAAACCTCACCGCCTGGCGTGAGCGCGTGGACCAAGCGACGCTGCCGCCCCAGTGATCGGCGCTCGCCAACGAAACAGGAGTAACATGATCGCACCGCTTACTGATCTGGAGGGTCGTAGGGTCCTGATTACCGGAGCGTCCTCCGGGCTTGGGGCGCAGTTCGCGAGGGATATGGCGGGCGCTGGCGCAGCCGTCGCCCTCTGCGCCCGGCGCACCAGCCGGCTGACATCGCTCAAAGCTGAGATTGAGAAGGCGGGCGGGCGCGCCCATGCTATCGAGATGGACGTCGATAATGAGGGAAGCGTCATTCGAGCGTTCGACGCCGCTGAAGCGGTTTTTGGAGAAATCGACGGG
>JBCDJH010000152.1:0-5827 GCA_038747965.1 Pseudomonadota bacterium | reverse complement strand
GCGCTTCTGCATCGTCGCGCTGGAGGCGGAAGCGGATGTCCGCGCCCTGCAGCCGGACTTCGCCGCCTTGACGCGGGCGCGCGTCAACATCGTCGCGACGGCCCCGGGCGAGGCCAGCGATATCGCGTCGCGTTTCTTTGCGCCGGCCTGCGGCGTCGATGAAGATCCCGTCACCGGTTCCGCCCACTGCGCGCTTGCGCCTTTCTGGGCCGAGCGATTGGGCCGGCAGCGCATCGCCGCTCGGCAAGTGGGGCCGCGGCCTGGGGCCCTCCAGTTGGAGATGCGGGGCGACCGTGTCGCGCTCATCGGTCGGGCGCGCAAATATCTCGAAGGGCGGTTGGTTTTCTGAGACGGCTTCGCTGGGCGCGCCCGGCGTCGCCCTATCCGTAAATCGCCTCAGGCAGCCATGTCGCGAGGGCCGGGAAGAGGGCGAGGAGGATCAGCGCCAGAATCTGGATAGCGACAAAGGGCGCGGCGCCGCGATAGATATCTGTCGTTCGCACGCTATCCGGCGCGACGCCCCGCAAATAGAACAGCGCGAAGCCGAAGGGCGGCGTCAAAAACGACGTTTGCAGATTGATGGCCATCAAGACGCCGAGCCACACGGGGTCAAGGCCGAGCCCCAGAAGAACCGGCGCCACCAGCGGCACGACGACGAGCGTGATCTCGATAAAGTCGAGAAAGAAGCCCAGCAGGAACATGACGAGCATGACAGCGAGCGTCGCGCCGACGACGCCGCCCGGCGCGGCCTCCAGCGCCGCTTCCACCGTCGCGTCGCCGCCAAGGCCGCGAAACACCAGGGAGAAGAGGGCGGCGCCGATCAGGATCGTGAACACCATCGTGGTGACGCGCGTCGTCTGATCGACCGCGGGGCGCAGCGCGCCCGCCTTGTGCATGTGAAAGCAGCTCACCGCGAAGCCAAAGGGCACAAGGGCGCAACAGGCGAAGGCGGCGAGAACGCCGAGCTGCTCGGCGAGCGCTGGCTCCGCCCGTCCGAGGCGCAAATCGAGGAAGCCGTTCAAGGTGAGGAGGCCGACGAGCGCGGCGACGCTGAGGAGCACGGCGGGCCGGCCAAACCATCCGCGCTTCGGCGCCATCCGCAACCCAGCGATCAGGAACGCGCCAATCGCGCCCACGGCCGCCGCTTCGCTGGGTGTCGCTGCGCCGGCCAAAATGGAGCCGAGCACAGCGATGATGAGCGTGAGCGGCGGCGGCAATGTCTTCAGCGCCCGGATCGCTGTGGCGCGCCAGGGCTCCTCCGCGCCCGCTGGCATGGCCGGCGCCTTGCTGGGCTGGGTGAGGGCGATGAACCCCTGATAGGCGAGATAAAGGCCGACCAGCATGAGGCCCGGAAGCAGCGCGCCGGCGAACAAATCGCCCACGGACACCGTCTCAGGCGTGAAGATCCCGGCCTCCAGCTGCGCCTTCTGGTAAGCGTTGGAGATGACGTCTCCGAGCAAGATCAAAACGATCGAGGGCGGAATGATCTGGCCGAGCGTGCCCGCCGCCGCAATTGAGCCGGTGGCGAGCGCGGGATCATATCCCCGGCGCAGCATCGTTGGCAGCGACAGGAGACCCATGGTGACGACGGTGGCGCCGACGATGCCGGTGGAAGCCGCGAGCAACGCGCCGACGATGGTGACGGAAAACCCAAGCCCCCCGCGAATGCTGCCAAAGAGCCGCGCCATCTCCTCCAGCAACTCTTCGGCGATGCGCGATTTCTCCAGCACCACGCCCATCAGCACGAACAGCGGCACCGCGATCAGCACCTGATTGTTCGCCGCGCCGAAAATGCGTTGGGGAAAGGGCTTCAGATAGGTGATGTCGAAGACGCCCGCCGCAAGCCCAATCCCCGCAAAGATGAGGCCGACGCCAGCGAGGGTGAAGGCGGCGGGATAGCCCGCGAGCAGGGCGGCGCAGAGGACGACCACCATCATAATGTCGAGATACCCGGCGGCGATGCAGGCGCAGAACGGTATGTCGGCGAGAAGCTCGCTCACGCCGCCGGCGCTCCGTCTCTCTGAGGCGTCTCACGCAATTCGTCGCCCCGCAGTGTAAAGGCCGCGCGGACCGCCGCCGCGACGCCCTGGGCGAACAACAACGCGGCGAAGGCCGGGATCATGCTCTTCAGCAAGAAGATCGCAGGCAGGCCGCTCGCCTCGTTGGAGCCCTCCCGCACCGCCCAGGAGGAGGCGACATACGGCCCCGCCATCCAAATCGCCAGGATGCAAATGGGCCCCAGAAACAGATAGAAGCCGCTGAGGTCGATGATCGCTCGGGCCCGCGGGCTGGCCTCCCGGTAGAAGAGGTCGACGCGGACATGATCGTCCGTCTTCAGAGCGTAACCCGCCGTCAAAAGAAACAGCGCGGCGTGCATGTAGATGACGCTCTCTTGAACGGCGATGTTGCTAACGCCGAAGACGTAGCGAAGGATCACGAGCGCAAACTGGGTCGCGGCCATGGCGAGCGCCAGCCAAATGACCGCGCTTGCGAGGCGCTGATTGACGGCGTCCGCCGCGCCGGCGATGGCGCCCGCCACACGCCCCGCTAAGGCGGCGCCTGTCGCCAAGTAAATGAGAGGCGCGAGCGCGAGCGGCGCAAGGATAAGGCCCGCCCAGTTCAAGATGTCGCCGATGATCGTCAGCATAGGTCGGCGCTAGATCTCATATACTTCACGCCGGATGTTCATATAGGGGCTCTCCGAGATGTCGCCCCAGGCGGAGAGTTTCGCCATGGCGTCGCGGTAGCTGTCATAGACCCGTTTCGCCATAGGGTCGGACTTAGCCGTGGCTTCCAACACAGCCTTCGATTCGCGGGCGAAGGCGGCCATGACGTCGTCGGGGAACGGCCGCGGCGTCACGCCCTTGTCGCGCCTTAGGGATTCCAGCGCCACGGCGTTGAAGTAGTTGTAGCGGGACAGAGAGTCGTTGTTCGCGGCCTCGCAGGCCGTTTGCACGATGAGTTTCTCCCGGGCGTCCATATCGCGCCAGAGATCCAGATTGACGCCCACGCCGAGGGCCGCGCCGGGCTCATGGAAGCCTGGCCCGTAATAGTAAGGGGCCTCCTGGTAGAAGCCGAAGGCGAGGTCGTTCCAGGGGCCGATCCACTCCGTCCCATCAATCGCGCCGGACTGCAGGGCCTGGTAGATCTCGCCGCCGGGGATTGCGATGGCGGCCGCCCCGAGCCGGCGGAGCACATCGCCGCCGAGGCCCGGCATGCGGACTTTCAGGCCCTTCAAATCCTCCAGCGAGCGGATTTCGCGCTTGAACCATCCGCCCATCTGGTGGCCGGTGTTGCCCGCCTGGAACGCCTTGACGTTGAAGGGCGCTGACAGCTCGTCCCACAGCGCCTGTCCGCCGCCATGGTTCACCCAGGCCATGATTTCTGCGGCGGTCATGCCGAAGGGCACGGCCGTGAAGAAGGGATAGGCCTTCGATTTGCCGACCCAGTAATATTCTGCGCCCTGATAAAAATCGGCGGCCCCGCCGGCGACGGCGTCAAACGCTTCGAACGCGCCGACCAACTCGCCAGCGGCGAACACGTCGACCGTGATGGCGCCGCCGCTCATCACCGATATGCGGCGCGCGACCTCATCGGCGGCGTCGCCCACGCCTGGAAAGTTCTTCGGCCAGGTGGTGACCATTTTGAGTTTGCGGGTCTTGCCCTCGGCGGCCGGCCCGGCGGAGACGCCGCAGGTCTCGGCGCAGTCGCACCCGGCGGCGAGGCCCGCCGCCCCGAGGCTCGCCCCGGTTAGGAATTTCCGGCGGTCCAAGCCTCCCACAGGCGTTCCTCCAGCACCGACGCGCCGCGCTGGCAGAGGCTCAACGTGGCGATATTCTTATTTGACGCCGTTTATTTGAGTCGGCGCGTTCAAGGGCTCCCAGCCGCGCCGCGTTAAGCGCTCCAACGGCCGGAAGCGCGTCTTGTACGCCATCTTCGGGCTGTTCTCCACCCAGTAGCCGAGATAGACGAAGTCGCGCCGCTCCTCATTGCACAGAGCAATATGGTCGAGGATCATGTAGGCGCCGAGGCTGCGCCGCGCCGCGCGGGGCGAGAAGAAGCTGTAGACCATGGAGAGCCCGTCGGCGAGCCGGTCGGTGAGGGCGCAGGCCGCCAGCGCCCCGTTGAAGTCCCGATACTCCACCATGACGGTGTCGACGGAGGTCTCCTCCACCATCGCCATGTAGTCGAGCAGCGTCATGTCAGCCATGCCGCCTTCGCTGTGCCGATCGTCGAGGTAGTCGCGCAGCAGCGAGAACTGCTCGTCGGTGGCCACCGGCGGGCGCAAGGCGCGCTGAAGGTCGGCGTTGCGCGACATAATGCGGCGCTGGGAACGGGATGGCTGAAAGGCGCGCGCAGGCGCCCGCACCGGCACGCAAGCTGCGCACCGATCGCAGGCCGGGCGATAGATGATGTTTTGGGATCGGCGAAAGCCGCGATGGGTGAGCACTTCGTTGGCGCGCTCGGAGGTCGGGCCCTGGAGAACGGTGAACACTTTCCGCTCAAGCCGCCCCGGCAGATAGGGGCAAGCCGACGGCGCGGTTACGAAAAACTCGCTCGACGCTTTGCCGAAATGTTCCGTCAACAGGCGCGCTCCTTAGCTACGGGACGTCCCGATTGTTCCCAGACTGGCCGGGCGCGTCCAGCGCAAATTGCGGATGCAGCTGACTGGAAGATCCACGGGCGGCCTCATATGTAGCCAACAGCTCGAAAGTAGAGGGGCGCCGCCAGTGAGAAGGCGAGCCACAGCACCACGATCAAGGGAGCGCCGACCCGCAGGAAGTCGCGAAACTTGTAGTGCCCCGGTCCCATCACCAAGAGGTTCGTCTGGTAAGAGACCGGCGTTGCGAAGGAGCAGTTCGCCGCGAAGATCACCGTAATCACAAAGGCCAGCGGGTTCACGCCCAGCAGCTGCGCGGCGCTGACGGCGACCGGCGTGAACAACACCGCCGTCGCGTTGTTGCTGAGGAGGTTGGTCACCAGCGCCGCCAAAAGGAAAAACGCCGATAAAACAGCGGCCACGCCGAAGTCTTTGAGGCCATGCACGAGCTGCATGGCGAGGAATGTCGCGCCCTCGGTGTGTTCGAGCGCCGCGCCCATGGCGAGGGCCGCGCCGATCAGCAGGAAAATGCGTTGGTCGACCGCGCGGCTCGCCTGGCGGATGTTGAGCACGCCGGTCGCCACCATCGCCGCCGCGCCCGTCATCGCCGCGAACACGATGGGCGCGACGCCCGATGCGGCGGTGATCACGACCCCCAGAAAAATGGCGCGCGCCGCGACGGCCTGCTTGAAGTCCGGCAAGTCGGTCATTGACCATTCGAGCACGATGACGTCGCGGTTGGCCCGGAGCGCGCGCACGTCCTTACGGCCGCCGAGAATCAGAAGCACGTCGCCGGCTTCGAGGCGGATGCCGCCCATGCGGGCGCGGATCATGCGGCTGCGGCGCTGGACGCCCAGGAGCACGCAATTGGTCTGATACTGAAACCCGATCTGATCGATCGTGCGGCCCGTCATCCGCGAGCCGGGCGCGACAATCGCCTCGCTGAGGGCGAGATCCCGGGTCGCTTGCGCCGGATCCTGCCCGTCCGCCGACTTAATCATGCCGGACAAGAAACCGGGCTTCGATGTGAGGAGCTGCGTGAGCGCCTGGCGGGTCGCGGCGACGATCAGGATGTCGCCGGCGCGCAGCTCAAAATCCTCAAAGGGCGGCAAGATGGATTGGTTCCGCCGCTGCACGAGGCGCACCGTGATGCCGGCAAGATCTGGGAAGAAGCCGGCGACCGAACTCGTGCCGATGAGCGGATGGCCTGGGGATATCTCAATCTGG
>JBCDJH010000151.1:0-5862 GCA_038747965.1 Pseudomonadota bacterium | reverse complement strand
GCCGCGGCGCGCAAGCTGCGGGCGGCCGGCGCGGTTTCAGGCCCGATCGTGACCCTGGCGACGGCCCATCCGGCGAAGTTCCCGGCGGCGGTCCATGGCGCGAGCGGGATCTCTCCCACTTTGCCATCGCATCTCAGCGACTTGCTCGACCGGGAAGAGAGGGCCTCGCCTTTGCCCAACGATCTTGAGGCGGTGGAGGCCTTTATCGTCGAACGCAGCCGAGCGGCTTAAGCGATCAATCTTTCGACGGCCGGAGCGCCATCGCCGCTTTAGAGGCGGGCGCGCGTCCAAGTTCGCCGGAAATCCAATGGCTTGTCTCGACCAGCGCCGCGAGGTCGACGCCCGTCTCAAAGCCGGACGTCTCAAGCATATAGACGACATCCTCCGTCGCCACGTTGCCGGAGGCGCCTTTGGCGTAGGGGCAACCGCCGAGGCCCGAAACTGAGGCGTCAAAGGTCCGAACGCCCTCTTCAAGCGAGGCGTAGATATTGGCGACGCCCTGGCCGTATGTATCGTGATAATGGCCGGCGAGGGCGCCGATGGGCGCTTCGCCTGACAGGGCGCGCAACAGCGCCTTGGTTTGCACAGGGGTTCCGACGCCAATGGTGTCGCCGAGGGAAACTTCGTAACAGCCCATCTCTAAGAACGCCTTGACGACGCGGACGACGGCTTGCGGCGCGATAGCCCCCTCATAGGGGCAGCCTAGAACGCAAGACACATAGCCCCGCACGCGCATGCCGTCGGCTTTGGCGGCGTCCAGCACCGGGCGGAACCGATCAAGCGTCTCGGCGATCGAGGCGTTGACGTTCTTTTGGCTGAAGGTTTCGGACGCGGCGGCAAACACAGCCGCCTCGCTAGCGCCTGCGGCTTTGGCGCGCTCGTAGCCTTTCAGGTTTGGCGTGAGCGCCGCGTAGACGACGCCGTCCTTGCGCGTCAGTTTGCCGAACACCTCATCGGAGGCCGCCATTTGCGGCACCCATTTGGGGGAAACGAAAGCGCCCGCCTCAATCGTTCGCAAGCCCGCATCGCCCAATCGATCGATCAGCGACAGCTTCGTCTCCACAGAGATGGTCTGCGCTTCGTTCTGAAGCCCGTCTCTCGGTCCCACCTCAACGAGGCGCACGCGCTCCGTCATGATTTGGGCTCAAAGTCGACCAGCAGGGCGCCTTCTTTCACCTGGTCGCCGACGGCGAACTTATAGCCGGCGAGGCGCCCTTCGGCCGGGGCCTTGATGGTGTGCTCCATCTTCATGGCCTCCATGATGAGGAGCGGCGCGCCGGCTTCGACATCTGCGCCTGGTTCGGCGCAGAGTTGCGTCACCACGCCGGGCATTGAGGCCGCCAGCGAGCCGCCCTCAGCGCCCTTGTCGCTTGACGCCTCAAGCGGATCTGCGAAGGCGACGTCGGCGCTGCGTGCGCCCAGCCAAATACGCAGCGCATCTCCGTGCGCCGCCGCCGTTCCTTGAAACCGCTCCCCGCCGGTCTCCAACCAGAAGGACCCCGTCGAATCCATCTCGCCGTTAAAGGAGAACAGGATTGGCGCGGCGGGTTCCTCGCCTCTCTTACGGTGGGCGACAGCCGCGCTCGGCTGAAGGGACGCCTGATAGACGCCGCCTTCGCGGGCGACGCAAAGGAGCGCGGGCGCCCCGTCATGCAAGACCCACAAATACGTCGTGGGCGATGCGTTCAGCCGGAAGCCTTCGAATTGAGACGGACCTGAGGACGCCCCGCTCCGGCGACGTCGCCACATGAAAGCGGCGCCCCACAACACCGCGTTGGTGTCGAACCGGGCGAACAGGGCGTCTCCATGTTCGTCAATAAAGCGCGTAGAGACGTCGCCATCGATGAAGTCAGGCTCCGCGGCGATGGCGTAGAGAAACTCCGTATTGCATTCAACGCCCGCGACGCGCGTCTCGCTGAGCGCCCCGCGCAAGGCGCCGAGCGCTTCGCTGCGCGTGGGGCCATGCACAATGATCTTGGAGATCATCGGATCATAATGGGGCGTGACCCGCGAGCCCTGAGCGACGCCTGAATCGACCCGCGCCCGGTGGTCCGGCAGATCGAGGGTCGACAGAACCCCAATCGAAGGCTTGAACTGCTGGTAGGGATTTTCCGCATAAAGCCGCGCTTCAAAGGCGTGACCGGTCTCTGTGATTTGATCTTGGGAGAGAGGAAGCTCCTCGCCCGAGGCGATCCGCAACTGCCATTCAACGAGGTCGAGCCCGGTGATCGCTTCGGACACCGGGTGCTCCACCTGCAGCCGTGTGTTCATTTCGATGAAATAGAGCCCGTCGGCGCCGTCATAGAGGAACTCAACGGTGCCGGCGCCGCGATAGTTGACGGCGCGCCCGGCGGCGACGCCGGCCTCCAACAAACGCGCGCGCACATCCGCCGGAAGGCGCGGGGCGGGGGCTTCCTCAATGATCTTCTGGTGGCGTCTTTGAACGGAGCAATCCCGCTCGAAGATATGGACGACGCCGCCTTTCCCATCGCCGACAATCTGCACTTCCAGATGCCGGGCGCGGGGAACGTACTTCTCAATCAGCAGCCGATCGTCGCCGAACGCGGACTTTGCTTCACGCTGGGCGGAGCCAATCGCCTCGCTCAAGTCGGACGGCGCCTCCACAATGCGCATGCCTTTGCCGCCGCCGCCGGCCGATGCTTTGACGAGGACGGGGAAGCCAATCGCCGCCGCCTCGCGCTCGAACGTCTCTAACGATTGATCGGCGCCTTGATAGCCCGGCGTGATAGGCACGCCCGCCGCCGCCATGAGATCTTTCGAGGCCGCCTTGGAGCCCATCTTGTCGATGACGTCCGCCGTCGGGCCAACGAAGACGAGCCCCGCTGTTTCGACGGCGTCCGCGAAGGCGGCGTTCTCAGATAGAAAGCCATAGCCCGGATGAATGGCGTCCGCCCCGGTTCGTTTGGCCGCGTCGACGATCTTGTCGATGCGCAGGTAGCTCTCCGCCGCTGCGGCGGGGCCGATCAGGATCGCTTCGTCACAGAGGCGCACATGCGGCGCGAGGCGATCCGCCTCCGAATAAACCGCCACGGTTTGGACGCCGAGGCGCTGAGCGGTGCGCGCGATGCGGCACGCGATTTCGCCGCGATTGGCGATGAGGAGTTTTGAAATCATGCCGCGCCTACGCCCAGTTCGGTTTCCGCTTTTCAAGAAAGGCCGTCATCCCTTCGCGCCCCTCGGCGGTCGCGCGGATTTTGGCGATGCGGCCGGCGGCGTCCTCCAACATGGCCTCGCTGACGGGCGCGCCGCCGAAATCTCGAACGAGGCGGCGCGCTTCGGTCTGGGCGGCGGGCCCGCATTTCAGCAAGTTGCTCACGACCCCGTCGACCGCGGCGTCGAGTTCGGCGCCTGGGACGGCCATGTGCAGGAGGCCCGCTGCGACGGCCGCGTCCGCTCCGAACCGCTCCGCCGTGACGAACAAGCGGCTTGCGGCCCTGGAGCCGATAGCCTGAAGGACGAAAGGCGAAATCGCCGCGGGAATGAGACCGAGACGGACTTCTGAGAAAGCGAACACGGCCGTGTCCGCGCCGACGGCGATATGCGACGCCGCCACAAGCCCCGCGCCCCCGCCGATGGCGGCGCCATTGACTCGGGCGACGATGGGCTTCGGCGCTTCGTAGATCGTGCGCAGCATATCGGCGAGGCGCCGCGCCTCCGCCATATTCTCCGCCTCCGAAAAGCTGGCGACGGCTTTCATCATGTGAAGGTCCGCCCCCGCGCAGAAGGTTTGCTCAGACCCCGTTATGACGATGACCCGAACGGCCTCGTCGCGGGAGAGCGCCGCCACCCGTTCCGTCAGCGCGCCGATGAGCGCGGCGTCGAAGGCGTTCTTCACCTCCGGTCGATTGAGGGTAAGGCGCGCCACGCCGTTCGCGCCTATGTCGCAGAGAAGAGAAGGCTCCGTCATACGCGCCTCACATCCGGAAGACGCCGAAGGACGTCTCTTCAACTGGGTTTCGCAACGCCGCTGACAAGCACAGTCCGAGGACGTCGCGGGTCTGGGCGGGATCGATCACCCCATCGTCCCACATCCGCGCTGAGGCGTAGTAAGGCGAGCCTTGCGTGTCATAACTTGCGCGGATTTCGTCCTTGAACGCCTCTTCGTCCTCTGCGCTCCAGGTTTGGCCCTCTTTCAACGCTTGCCGGCGGACCGTGGCGAGAACGCTCGCCGCCTGCTCGCCGCCCATGACGGAGATGCGGGCGTTCGGCCACATGAAGAGGAAGCGCGGCCCGTAGGCGCGGCCGCACATGCCGTAATTGCCGGCGCCGTAGGACCCGCCGACAATAACCGTGAATTTCGGAACGCCGGCCGTTGCGACGGCGGTGACGAGCTTTGCGCCATCCTTTGCGATTCCGCCGGATTCGGCCGCCTTGCCGACCATGAAACCGGTAATGTTTTGCAGAAAGACGAGGGGCGTGCGCCGCTGGCAACACAGTTCAATAAAATGCGCGCCCTTCTGAGCGCTTTCGGAGAACAGAATGCCGTTGTTGGCGACGATCCCGACGGGGAACCCGTGAAGCTCCGCGAAGCCCGTCACCAGCGTTGAGCCGTATAGCGGCTTGAACTCGTCAAAGCGCGAGCCGTCGACGAGCCGCGCGATGACTTCTCGGATATCGTAGGGTTTGCGGGGATCGGCTTCGACAACGCCGTAAAGCTCCTCCGCGTCAAAGAGGGGCGGCTCGGCGTCAGCGCGGGGTTGATGGGCGGCGGGCGGCGTGTTCAGCCGAGCGGCGATCCGCCGCGCGAGCCCCAGCGCTCTATCGTCATCCTCCGCCAGATGATCGACGACGCCGGAGATGCGGGCGTGCACGTCCCCGCCGCCAAGCTCCTCCGCTGTCACCGTTTCGCCCGTCGCCGCTTTTACGAGGGGCGGGCCGCCGAGGAAGATCGTGCCCTGGTTTTGCACGATCACCGCTTCGTCGCACATGGCGGGCACATAGGCGCCGCCCGCGGTGCAGGAGCCGTGCACCACAGCGATCTGCGGGATGCCTTTCGACGACATTTGCGCCTGATTATAAAAGATGCGGCCGAAATCATCCTTGTCGGGAAAAACTTCGTCCTGAAGCGGTAGGAAGGCGCCGCCGCTTTCCACCAGATAAATGCAGGGCAGGCGGTTCTCTAACGCGATTTCTTGGGCGCGGAGATGCTTCTTCACCGTCATGGGGTGGTACGCTCCGCCTTTGACGGTGGGGTCGTTCGCCGCCACCACGCACATCTCGCCGGCGACGCGCCCGACGCCCGCCACGATTCCAGCGCTCGCCACATCGCCCGAATACATCTCCCACGCGGCGAATTGGCCGATCTCCAGAAATGGCGAGCCCGGATCCAGCAGCCGGGCGATCCGCTCTCGCGCCAGAAGCTTGCCGCGACTTTGATGTTGCGCGTTTCGCCGCGCGCCCCCGCCTTCGGCCACGCGCGCCGCCTTTTCGCGCAACTCATCGACGAGCGTACGCATCGCCGCCTCGTTGCGGGCGAAGCTTTCGCTTGAGGGATTTATGGAGGAGGCGACCACGGCCATGGGGATAACTCCTTGCGTCGGAGGAGCATCTATCATATTGTTGTGTTGTCGGACAACCCGACATTATGAAATTCCATTGAAGCCCTTCGCCAGGAGTGTGTGATGCTGCCCAACGCCCGCGCGTTCATGCGATTTGACATCGATCCATTGATCGAAGAGATGCGGGACGTGACCGCAAGATGGGTTAGCGATCGCCTTGCGCCGCGCGCGGGCGAAATCGATCAAACGAACGAATTCCCTAGGGATCTGTGGCCAGAGCTTGGCGCGCTCGGGCTGCTCGGCGTCACAGCGGACGAAGAATATGGGGGCTCCGGCCTCGGCT
>JBCDJH010000150.1:0-5865 GCA_038747965.1 Pseudomonadota bacterium | reverse complement strand
TGGAACTTTCCCATCACGCTGGCCGTCGTCAAAATCGCGCCCGCGCTGGTCGCCGGCAATACGATGGTGCTGAAGCCGTCGCCTTTCACGCCTCTCTGCACACTGAAAATAGGGGAGATTTTTCGTGAGATACTGCCGCCCGGCGTCCTCAATATCGTGTCCGGCGGCGACGCCCTCGGGCCCATGATGACCTCCCATCCGGGCTTTGACAAAATCTCGTTTACCGGTTCAACGGCCACGGGCAAACGCGTTATGGAGAGCGCGGCCAAGGACCTAAAGAACGTGACGCTTGAACTCGGCGGCAACGACGCGGCCATCGTTTTGCCGGACGTGGATGTGGACGCTGTCGCGCAACAGATCTTCTTCGGCGCGTTCTTCAACACAGCGCAAATCTGCATCGCCACCAAGCGCCTTTATGTGCATGAGGATGTGTACGATGCCCTGCGCGACAAGCTTGTGGAGATCGCCAAGGCCACTGTGGTTGGCGATGGGGCAGAACAAGGCGTGGCGCTTGGGCCTATTCAGAACAAACCTCAGTATCGCCGGGTCCTGGATCTCTTGGAGGACGCCAGGGAGAGTGGCCTTACCCTCATGCAAGGCTCGCAAGCGCCAGGCGGTGAAGGCTACTTCATCCCCGTCACCATCGTGGACAACCCGCCCGAGAGTTCGCGCGTTGTTCAGGAGGAGGCGTTTGGGCCGATCCTGCCTATGCTGAAGTTCAGCGATATCGAGGAAGTCATCGGGCGCGCCAACGACACCAACTACGGACTGGCCGGCGCTATCTGGTCGAAAGACACCGAGAAAGCGATGGACATCGCGCGGCGTATGGAAACGGGAACCGTCTGGATCAATCAGAACTTAAAGCTTCGTCCAGATACGCCCTTTGGCGGGCATAAGCAGTCCGGCATCGGTGTTGAGTACGGCCTGGAGGGACTCTTGGAGTTCATGGCGCCGCAGGCGATTATGGTGGCGAAGAACGCTGGCTAAAGAATGGTTCATGTAAGGCGATAGAAGCAATGGGTTGGGAAACGCCATCATCGAAAGGGCCGCTCGCCGGCATCAAAATCGTCGATGTGACAACGGTCGTCTTCGGGCCGTTCGCTACGCAGATTTTTGGCGATCTTGGGGCGGACGTCATCAAGATTGAGCATGGCGTTGGCGATGTCATGCGCCACGCGGGGAAGTCGCCCGCCAAAGGTTTGGGGCCGATCTATCTCAATCTCAACCGCAACAAACGAAGTCTGAAGCTCGATCTCTCCAAACCTGCGGCGAAGAAGGCGCTGCAGCGGCTTGTGCAGGGTGCGGACGTATTCTTTCACAATGTACGAGACGCTGGCATTAAGCGGCTGGGTTTCGGCTATGAGGACGTAAAAGCGCTCAATCCAGACATTGTCTACGTGCATTGCTGCGGTTACGGGGCCGGCGGCGCTTATGAGGGCCGTCAAGCCTATGACGATCTTGTCCAAGCGGCGTGTGGCCTTGCCGGACTGCTGCCAGAACGCGACAAAGGCGATCCGCAATATCTTCCAACCTTGATCGCCGACAAGACGGCGGGCCTCTACGCTGTCTATGCAACCCTAGCGGCGCTATTTCACCGACAAAGAACCGGGACAGGCCAATTCGTCGAAGTCCCCATGCTAGAGGCTGCGACCCATCTCAATATGGTTGAGAACCTATACGGCCTCACTTTTGATCCGCCACGGGGGAGCGTCGCCTACTCCCGCTCTATCAACCCGCGCCGCAAACCTTACAAGACTAAGGATGGCTTCATCGCAATTGTACCGTACAGCGATGATGAATGGAAGATATTCTTCGAGCTCGGCGGACGACCCGGCGTCTTCGAGGAGGAGCGGTTTCGCACCTACAAGCAGAGAACCGAACATATCGGGGAGCTCTATGCGATCATCGAGGAAGTCGCGCTTACAAAAACGACGGAGGAGTGGCTCGCCGAACTCCATGCGGCGAATGTGCCGGTCATGCGCTATAACGAACTCGGATCTGTCATGGACGATCCGCATCTGAAGTCCGTGGAGTTGTTCGAACGCCGCGACCATCCGGAGGCTGGGCCTTATCACGCCATCCGGCATCCTGTTTCGTTCAGCGCGACGCCTGCAGAGATCCGCAACGACGCGCGGCCTATAGGCGCGGACACCAAGGACATTCTTCAGGACCTAGGTCTCGACGCGGCGGAGATTGACGAGATCTTGGGCGCGCATTAGACCGACGGCGCATTTTGCGAAGAAGGATGGGGCAAATGGCCGGTGCGTTAGATGGGCTGCGGATCATCGAATTCGCAGGGATCGGGCCCGGCCCCTTCGCCGCGATGATGCTGGCGGACCATGGCGCGGACGTCATTCGCATTGATAGACCAGGCCCAGGTTCTCCGACCCCGGAAACGGATGTTCTGAACCGATCGCGGCGCAGCATCGTCGTCAATCTGAAGGCGCCAGAGGGCCTCGGCGTCGTTCGCGATTTGGTGCGAACGGCGGACGGCCTCATTGAAGGCTTTCGCCCTGGGGTGATGGAACGGCTAGGCCTTGGGCCAGATGTGTTGATGGATGAAAATCCGAAACTCGTCTACGGACGGATGACCGGTTGGGGACAGACAGGACCTCTGGCCCGCGACGCTGGCCACGACATCAATTATATCGCCCGCTCCGGCGCCTTGCATGCCTTTGGCCGCCGAGGGGAGAAGCCGACGCCGCCCGTGAACGCTGCGGCCGACTTCGGCGGCGGCGGCATGCTGCTCGCCTTCTCGATGCTGGCGGGCGTTTCGTCGGCCCAAAGGACCGGACGGGGACAGGTTATCGATTGCGCCATGCTTGAGGGGTCCGCTGTTCTGATGAGCATGGTGTGGGGGTTCCGTGCGGACGGAACCTGGCGAGATGAGCGCGGCGTCAATCTCCTAGACACGGGCGCCCATTTCTATGATGTGTACGAAACAAAAGACGGAAAGTATGTCGCGCTCGGGGCCATCGAGCCGCAGTTCTATGAAGCGTTTCGGCGGGCGGCGGGCCTCCTCGACGATCCGAGCTTCGATGATCATTTTGACGAGGCCAAGTGGGTCTTGCTCACCGATAGGCTTGAGGCCATCTTTAAGAGTAAGACCCGCGATGAGTGGTGCGCCCTGTTGGAGGGGCGAGACGCCTGCTTCTCGCCGGTCTTGTCAATGGAGGAGGCGCTCAACTGCGAGCATAATCAAGCGAGACAATCGTTCTTAAACGTCGCAGGCGTCGATCAGCCGGCGCCCACCCCCAAGTTCTCCGCCACCCCGGCGCAGACGCCGCGCCCAGCGCGCCCCGCTGGGGCTGATAGTGCGGACGTCTTGAAGGCGCTGGGATACAACGCGGAGAAGATCTCCGCACTCATCCAAAACGGCGTTATTGGCGGCTAAAGCAGAAACCCGCCATCCACCGGAATGTCGGCGCCCGTTGTAAAAGACGACTCCTTCGACGCCAGAAAAACGATTGCGTCAGCGGCTTCCCGAGGTTGGCCAAGGCGTTTCATGGGGTGGTTTACTGCGAAGTTTTCAATCACGTCTTCACGCGTCGCCCCTTGCGCGACGCCCGCGGCGATATATCCCTCCACCATTTCCGTATGAATAGCGCCAGGCAAAACGCAGTTCACGCGCACATCGTACCCCTGTTCAGCACAGTGGGCGGCGACTGATTTCGACA
This sequence comes from Pseudomonadota bacterium, assembly GCA_038747965.1. Lineage (GTDB taxonomy): Bacteria > Pseudomonadota > Alphaproteobacteria > Caulobacterales > Parvularculaceae > JBCDJH01. The sequence continues at coordinate 2,188 of JBCDJH010000150.1, read as the reverse complement.
GCATCCGAACGCCGCCTTTGGATGCGCAGTAGGCGGCGAATATTGCGCCCCCTCGCACGCCGAGTGTTGAGCAGATGTTTACGATGGACGCGTTCTCTTGCGCTTTGATCGCGGCGAGCCCGTACTTACAGCCCAGAAACACGCCATTCAGATTAATAGCGATGGTGTGCTGAAAATCGGCGAAGCTCAGGTCTTCAATGGATGATGGGATGCTCACGCCGGCCGAGTTGACGATTGTGGTGAGCGGCCCGATTTCGCGTTCTGCGGCGCCCACGGCGTCTTTCCAATTCTCTTCGTTGGTGACGTCGAGGGCGAGGAAATGGGCGTCCGCGCCAAGCTCCGACGCGAGCGCCGCCCCCTTCTCGGCATTGACGTCGGCGAGCGCCACTTTTGCGCCTTCCTCAATGAAGCGCTTGGCCGACGCTGCTCCGATGCCGCTCGCGCCCCCCGTGATGAACGCTGACACGCCCGATAGTCTGTTTCTGTTCATGGTATGTTTCCTATAAAAACGGTCAGTCTTGTTGGCTTTCGTCATTTGACATACAAATGGCTTAGCAGCTGCGCAAGGATCAAAATCGGAGGAAACACCATGGCTGATGGTGGCGGCAAGACAGCGGCGATGGCGTCAGGAGAGCGATGCCCAGGGCTGAGTTACTCGGATTTGTTGGACCGGGACACGCGTCCGGTTCCAGCGTTCCTAAAGGAAGAGGCGACCCAACACTTCAGCGACGAGCCTCTTTCAAGCGATCGGTATACGAGCCCAGAATTCGCGCAACGCGAAAACGAAAAGATGTGGCCGAATGTTTGGCAGTTCGCCGCGCGTGAAGAAGACTTTCCAGAGCCCGGCGACAACGTCGTCTATGAGAACGCAGGACGGTCTTACGTGCTGGTGCGGCAAGACGACCTCAGCATTAAGGCGTTCTATAATGTCTGTTTGCATCGTGGGCGGAAGTTGCGCACTGAATCAGGTTTTGCGCAGGAGCTGAAATGCCCCTTCCACGGCTTCGCATGGAAGAACAGTGGCGAATTATCCGATATTCCCTGCGCCTGGGATTTTACGCATCTCGACAATGAGAAAATGAGCCTGCCGGAAGTCCGCGTCGATCGCTGGCAGGGCTTTGTGATGATCTCCGAGAAACAAGATATCGCGCCATTCGCTGAATGGGTGGGGCCAGCCAGCGCCCACTTTGATCGCTGGAGCCTCGATGAATGCTACACCGCCGCCTGGATCGGGCGCGTGATCCCAGCGAATTGGAAAGTGGTGTCTGAGGCGTTCATGGAAGCCTGGCATTCCATCGTGACGCACCCGCAGATCCTCTCCTTCACCGGCGACGCCAACACCAGATATGATCTCTATGGCGATCATATGAACCGAGCAATCACGCCGTCGGCCGTACTCTCGCCGCATATCGCGCATCTTCACGATCAAGAGTATATTCTTGAAAGGCTGGAGGCGTTTGCGACGCAGGGCATGGAAGGCGCGGAGGCGCCGCGCCGCCCGGGCTCGCGGTTTGGGGACACCAGCGAGGCCAGCGCCAAAGGAGACGCCAGCGATCCCGTCATGGCCCGGAAAGTGACGGCCGAAGCCAACAGGAAAGCATTCGGCGAAATGTCGGGCCGGGACTTCTCCGAAACCTCCGACACGGAAATGACGGATAATTTTACCTACAACGTTTTCCCAAACTTCGCGCCGTGGGGCGGCTTCATACCCAACATTGTCTATCGTTGGCGCCCTTGGGGCGACGCTGACCACTGCATGATGGAAGTGCGGATCCTCATGCGCGGCAAAGCGGGCGAGAAACCTCCAAAGTCGGCGCCGATGTTCCGTATTGGCGATGATGAGCCCTTCGCCGCCGCCAGTCATTTGATTGGCGCTGGGCTTGCGTCGGTGTTCGACCAAGACATGGCGAACCTTCCCTTCGTGCAGGAGGGGTTGAAAGCGTCCGCCAATAAACAAGTGCAACTCGGCCAGTATCAGGAAAGCCGGATCCGGCACTTCCACCAGACGCTGGACAAGTATCTCGAAGATTAGAACCGCTCCTCAGTGCACGTTTTAGATACCGAAAGTGAAGTGAATGGCCGGGATTGAACCCATCAAAGTGCCCAAATGGGGGCTTTCGATGGAAGAGGGAACGATCGTCGAATGGCGCGTCAAAGAAGGCGATGCTGTCGCTGAAGGTGACGAGTT